>CAXNGM010000027.1:0-12608 GCA_964201695.1 Bacteroidia bacterium
AAGTTATTACTCCATCCCGCAGAACTATCCTCATAAATCTGAGAAGTAGAATCACTTAAAAAGAAATCTCTTTGAAGCGTTTTACTTGTTTCGTTTTGAGTGTTATTGAAAAAGTAACTGCCGCTCATTTTCACTTTTGGACTCAATGAATCGTTGTAGTTCAACCCAATAGAATGCGTTGAGTTAATTCCGTTCGATTGACCAACCATAAAGTTGGAAGGATCGTTTGCACTTGGCGCCATTCCCATCATTCGGCCCATACCGCCGCCGCCCATTCCGCCACCACCTCCGCCAGAACTCGAGACACCCAATAAATCTTGGCTCGAGAAATTCTGTTGGTTGATGTTATTGCTTTGTCCTAAAACAGAAATACGGCGATTCCCTTTAAAGAAATTGAGATTCGTCCCAGCCGAAAATCGATCTTCTGTTCCTGCACCTGCATACACTTTCCCAAATTGAGCATTCTTCATTCCCCGGCGGGTAATTACATTCATTGTGCGTCTTGAATTCCCATCATCAAAACCCGAAAACTGCGCTTGGTCACTGAGTTTATCGAATACCTGAATTTTACTCACTACTTCGGCAGGTAAATTTTTCAATGCCATGGAAGCATCATCACCAAAAAATTCCTTGCCGTCAATCAACACTTTCTTCACCTCTTCCCCACCCGATTTCACAACGCCTTTATCGACGGTAATACCAGGCATTTTCTTTACCAAATCTTCGGCTGTAGCATCCGGATTTACTTTAAATGCATCAGCATTTATTTCAGTTGTATCGCCTTTTTGAACAACTCTGATTTGTGCGGCCTCTACCTCCAACTCTTTTAGATTCTTCCCTGTGATCACAAGATAAAGAGCACCTAGATTTTTATTTTCATTTAGTGCAACAGGCATTTTCAATGGTGAATAACCGATAAAGGAAATTTGTAGTTCATAATTCCCATTTGGAATATCAAGCAAGATAAAATTCCCTTGAACATCGCTTTGAACAGCATTTATAATTGCCGTTTCACCATTTTTATAGAGCGCTACATTCGCACCTATTATACTTTCGTTTGTTGATTTATCTAGCAATCGCCCACGTAATTCGACACGTTGAGCAGAAAGAACAAAAACATTTAGAAATAAAATAAAAAAAGTAATGTGTATTTTCATTCTGCAATGATTGTAAAACTAGGAATCCGTTTAAATGACAGATAATTTAAAACGTAAAATAAGGGATAATTAAATTAATGTCTGATAAACATGCCCAATTCATTTACACTTTGTTTGGCTTCAGGAACAATCGCAGTTAGAAATTGAAAAACATGTACCATCGATGGCCATATTTTAAGGTGAGCATCCACACCAGCATCGCGCGCTTTTTCAATAAATCGAACTGTATCGTCTAGCAGCATTTCACGTTCTCCAACATGGATAAGCATGGGTGGCAAATCTTTTAAATCGCCATAAATGGGAGAAGCCAGGCAGTTTTGCGGATTGGTAGTTTGTAAATAACGTTGCGCCCACACTTTCACCGAATGCGCATCGAGCAATGGATCCTGATGTACATCTTCGTTTCGTTCTTCCGAAGGCACACTCAAATCCAACCATGGTGAAAGCGCAATTACTTTAACTGGCAATGGAATTTTCTGATGTTTTAACGATAAAAGTAATGCCATCGTCAATCCACCACCTGCCGAATCACCACCAACAACGATATTTGATGGCTGCTCGGATTTTAGCAAAAAGTTATAGGCCGTAACAGCATCATCAACCGCAGCTGGAAAAGGATGCTTAGGGGCGAGTCTGTAATTCACTGCCAAGGTGCGCATTCCGGAAGCTTTACACAGATTACTAATTAAACTACGATGCGTTTCCCAAGAACATACGCTGTAGCCACCACCATGAAAATACAATAGAACACGATTCGACTCTAGTTTGGTTGGCTCAAACCAAGCTGCCTCCAAACCTTCAACCATCAGAGGTTTTATGCGCACATTTGGATCATAGAAACACACATTTTGTGCAACCCATTTTACTAATCCTAACCCACGAATCTGATGATCATCTGCATCATAAACCAAACGTTTAAAAACACGCGAACCAGGACTTAAAATTTTACCTATAAACGACATCTTAAATCAACAACAGAAAATATTTATCTTGTTTGGCGAAATTAATTAATTCTTGAGATAATTTGATCGACACGTTTTTCAACTTCCTCATCAAGTTCTAAAACGGGAGCGTGATGCGGTTTTATACGAGCATCAATAATGAGTGAACCATTACATCCCCAATGTTTATTTTTTTGAAAAGGATCAACTCCGTAAATATCATGCGAGGGATTGCTGCGTGTAAACGTAACCCATACCCAATTGTTCAAATTCTCGGAAGTGAATTTCGAGTCGTCGCACAAAATAATCAATGGAAATTCATTGCTCAATGAAACATCGATGTGTTTGGCAAAGTTCTCAACTTCGATGTTTGCTTTTTCGTAATTGATAAATCTGGGTGCATTTAAAGTTAAAACACCAGGTAAAGCACACTGATAATCAGAAAAACCTTCAGGCAGCTTAATATCGGCTGGAGGAAAGTTTCCAAGTTCCCTTCGCTTATTCCCTGCAGCCGCAATGACCAACTTAGATCCAGTGTTTAATCCATCGCCGCTATAATCGAGTGTATCGATGCTGGTTTGCGTGTGAAAATGCAGATCGCGCTGTAAATCGATTCGTTCCAAAATATGCTTAAAAAACAACTCTACATGATGTGTATCTAATGTTGAATCATCTTCTTTTGCAGCGATAAATAAATACTTGGCCAAACTCAATTGTCCGGTACCCAAAATGTGATTCGAAATGGTGATTAATTCGGCAGGGCGTCTTTCCTGTTTGAGATAAGGTGTATACCGCTCGCTTCCGATGGCGAGAAGTAAAGGATGAACGCCGGCAGCATCAACAGCATGCACATCATGAACTCCAGGAAGCTCATCGCGAATTGCATCGCCTGTCATATCATGAATAAGGGCACCAAAACTCGTATCTTCTTGCGGCGGACGACCAACAACAGTGAAAGGCCAAACAGCATCTTTGCGGTGATATACTTTCTTGACGCGCATTACTGGAAATGGATGCTGCAAACTGTAATAACCCAAATGATCGCCAAAAGGTCCTTCGGGCTTATTCTCGTTCGGATAAACTTCTCCGGTAATGACGAAATCGGCATCCGCATTTAAGCAAAACCCATCCTCATCATAAAAATAACGAAAGCGTCTATTATTAAGCGCTCCAGCAAAAGTCAACTCCGACATCCCTTCAGGCAAAGGCATAACAGCACTTAAAATATGAGCCGGCGGACCACCTACAAAGATGCTAACTTTGAGTGGTTTACCTTGAGCATTACTTTTCGATTGATGCACTCCAATGCCCCGATGCAATTGATAATGCAATCCGATTTCTTTATCTAATAAGTATTCATTTCCGGTTAATTGAATCCGGTACATGCCCAAATTGGAATTCATAATACCGGGCTTGTCAATGTCTTCGGTGTAAACAGCTGGCAGCGTAACAAAAGCGCCACCGTCGTTTGGCCAATGTTGAATGAGTGGCAAATCGCTGATTTTACACTGCGCAAATGCTACGGGCTTGACCAATCGCGCTTTCATTGGCAAAGCAGACAAAGCAAGAAATGGCATTTTCCAATAATGAAATGGTTTTTTTAGCGCAGCAATGGGATTCGACTTTAGCGCAATGAGTTTCTGAATGTCCGAATAGGTATCACGAAACATGAATTTGCTTCGTTCAATTGTCCCAAATAAATTAGAAACTGCAGGGAACTTACTCCCTTTCACATTTTCAAAATAGATTGCTTTCCCCGCTTTCTGATATTCACGCAATTGAATGGAAGCCATCTCCAAATGGGGATCTACCTCTTCTTTAATACGAATCAGATGACCATGTTTTTCTAAATCATCAACGCATTCTCGTAAACTACTATATCCCATAATCTAATTCCTATGCGAATTAAACACGAAAACGGTGAAAAGGTGTTGAGTTTCGCAAAAAAAATCCCGACAGGTTAAAATTCTACCGGGATTTATAGAAAGGAGATTATTTATTTTGTCCGCACATTCACGGTTGTATTGACAATTGCAGGATTTCCACCTGCATTTTTAATTTGTTGTTGAATTTGAGTTCTACGAAGCAAGAGGTCTAAATCGCGGTCTTCTTTTTCTCGTTTCGCAACTTCTTCAATCACAATTCGGTAATTCACATTCATGGAATAATAAAATTGTACTGTTGGCTCCACCATATCGGCATTTAAAACAACATCAAACTGACCATACGGAACGCGCTCGTAATACACCGTTTTGTTTTTTTCTGCGTAGTTATATTCAATCGGTTTCTCTTTGTCTTTGGATGCTTTTTTAGAATACACTTTTGGAATTCCAGTATTGGCAGCTGTGTATTTCACATAACGTTCCATTGGATATACTGAACCTTGAGTTGTTCCATAATTCTGAGCTTCTATGTTGAAGCCCATGCGTTTATAGGATTCCGTTTTGGTTTGAATAATTTCTTCTGCTTTCTTTCTTAAATCGGTATAAATCTGATCCATGTTGGCCACATTGTAATCGATTTTCACAAGGTCATAAATTTCTGCACGAGCAGCAGCTGAAATAAGATCATTCACTCGGTCGTGATCGGTAAACTTCACGTGAATATTTTTCTTCATTTCAAATCCTGTTGGTACTTCATTCAATGTTTTGCTATAACGTTTTTCGGTCATTTCGAATTCGTAGGTAGGCAACATCGAAATAAAATCGACATGCGTATTATCGAGCGGAATGCCAGCAACACGCAATTCATCGAACACATTGTTTAAGCGAATATCCATCAAGGAATCTGTTTCAATAATATTCTCACCTGCTTGGGTGATGCTTAAAATTGCCACATAGGAACTGGCTTTTACATTCATCATCACATCAGCTTTGATGGGAGTTAATGACCCACTGTTTACCTGTGTGGTTAAATTCACTCCCTTGGGTGGATTGTAATTCACAAAACTGATGTTGCCATAACTGTCGTTTAGTATGGCATTCCCGCTAGAACAAACGGTAGAAGTAGTTTGCTGATAGTTAGCATTACCTGTCGATTGCGATTGAACATTGAATGTTGAAGCGATGAATACGCTTATTAAATAAATTGCTTTTTTCATGACGTTTTTTTTGCTGCCTTATGTCATGAAATAAAATAGGTTCACGAGGATTTGAAATTGAGTGGGGAAATTATTTATGGTGTATGTTTTTTAAACGGCGCTGAACTTTATCGTGTTGCGGGTGGCAAATTGATCAACCCAGATATAAATCAAATCCTTAAATCAACTAATTACTTTAAAGTTAATTTGCTTTCATTTTGCAGATCCAATTATTAGGTTTATTATTAGGTTTATTATTAATAGATGGCATTCTCATTTACATTCTTGAAACTAAAGAGATTTTTGAAACGGTTGGTATTTTTTACCATAGTTACACCTATTTTAATGTTCTTGACAATTGTATTTATTGTTTATTTAAAACAAGATGCGATTATCAAGGACTTGATTGAAACTGCTAATAAGGATTTTGAAGGAGCTATTAGAATAAAAGATAGCCACATAGATCCATTTGCTAACTTCCCTTATATTTCTATAGATATCGAGGGATTGGAAGTTTTTGAGGATGACAACTTTGAACTAAAAAAACGAATTGTGCACATCAATGATATGTATGTTGGTTTTGATATCTTCGGACTAATGAAAGGTAAGTATGATATAAAATCTATTCGTTTGACAGATGGAGACATACGTTTAGTTAGGCATTTAGACGGTTCATTTAATATTGTAAAGGCCTTTGAGACAGATTTACCACCTGAAAAAGTAGAAGAAGAGTTTCATTTAGATTTGAAGTCCATTAAACTAGATAAAATAGATATTTCGAAGTATAATGAGTCCAATGGAATGATGGTAGACGTTTATATCACCAAAACTACAACTTCATTCAAAACATCGAATAAACACCTTTCTATAGGTCTTGACTCAAAGTTTGAGTTGAGCCTTATACTAAATGGTGACACAACATTTATTAAGCACAAACACTTTGAAGTAGATACGGAACTTGATTTGGATGAATTGACACAAGTACTTTCAATTACAGAAACAGAGGTATTACTTGAAGGTGCGTCATTTCAGTTTGGGGGCAATGTGGATTTAAAAGATGAAGCGAATGTTGACCTTCATTTCATGGGTAATCAACAGAATTTCGATTTGTATTTGGCTATGTTACCTGAAGATTTGGCTGAATCCTTAAAAGAATTTGGCAACCAAGGTAAAATCTTTTTTGATGCTCGAATAAAAGGAAAGACCATGAATGGACAGCAACCCCAAATAAATGCAAATTTTGGTTGTAAAAATGGATATTTCAACAACCTAGAATCGAAGAAGAAATTAGAACAAATAGGTTTTAAAGGAAGTTTTACTAATGGCAGTAAACATGATTTATCGACAATGCGATTTGAATTAGAAAACTTCAGTGCTAAGCCTGAAGCTGGAACATTTAAGGGGAAGTTGTCAGTTGAGAATTTTGATTCGCCAAATATTGACATGAACCTAATTTCCGATTTCGACCTTGATTTCTTATCCAAGTTTTTAAATACAAAAGAATTAAAGGGATTATCAGGTCGAGTAATTTTGACTATGAATTTTCACGACATTATTGATTTTAAAAATCCCGAAAAAAGTATTGAAAGACTAAATGAATCCTATTACAGTAAATTGGAAATTATAAAGTTGAAATTTAGAACATCCAGTTATCATTTGCCTATAGAAAACCTTGATTTAAAAGTTACAATGACGGGGCATGAAGCCAAGATTGAACAATTTAATATAAAGATTGGGAAATCGGATTTAAATTTGATTGGAACAATTAGTGATTTGCCTGCTATTATCCATCACAGTTCTGATCTTGTGTCTACAGATTTGAAAATCAAGTCTAAATTTTTGGACATTAAAGAATTAACATCAGGCGATAAAAATGTAAAACCATTTGATGAACAAATTAAAAATTTAAGTTTGAAGTTGAAGTTTTTAAGTTCAGCAAAAGCAATATCGGAATCTAAAACACTTCCTTTAGGAGAGTTTTTTATTGAGGATTTACATGCACAAATGAAACATTATCCTCATGAATTACACGATTTCCATGCAGATTTATTTGTTGATCAAAATGATTTCCGTGTAATTGATTTCTCAGGAATGATTGATAATTCGGATTTTCATTTTTCTGGTCGCTTGGACAATTATAATATTTGGTTTGACAATAAAATTAAAGGAGAAACAAGAATAGAATTTGATTTGACTTCCAAATTGTTACATTTTGACAATATTTTCACTTATGGTGGTGCTCGATTTGTCCCAGAAGATTACCGTCATGAGGAAATAAACAACATGAAACTTCATGGTATTGCCGATTTACATTTTGATGGAGATTTAAAATCAACCGATTTTCGCTTGACACATTTTGAAGGGAAAATGAAAGTTCACCCGTTGAAATTCGAACAATTTATGGGACGTGTGCACCTAGAAAATGACTTTTTGACGATTGAACAGTTAAAAGGGAAAATGGGGCACTCAAGCTTCAGTGTAGATATGAATTATAATATGGCTAAAACAAAGTCATCGAAAACTAATTTCCTTCATGTAACAGGTGACAGATTGGACATTGATGAGTTGATGAATTACCATACATCACCTAGGAAAGTTGTTACAGGCAATTCAATCGCTGAACACGACAAAGTCTTTAGTATCTATGATTTCGATTTTCCATCAATTCATATTACAACTGATATTGGGGAGTTAGATTATCATAAATACAATTTAAAGCATTTAAAAGCTGATATACAAAGTGAAGGCCATCATGTCATTCACATCAATAAATTGTCGTTTGATGCATTTGGTGGCCACATGAATATTGCAGGCTATTTATCAGGAAAAGATAAGCAACACATATATTTTAAACCAGATATAAAAGTAAAAGATGTAGAATTGGATAAATTAATGGTCACGTTTGATAATTTTGGTCAAGACCGCCTTGTCTCAGAAAATCTTCATGGCAAATTTTCTGGCAGAATTACTGGTAAAGTTCATTTACATGCTGATTTAGTTCCAAAAATTGATGATTCCGAAATTGCAATTGATATGACAGTTTTAAATGGTCGATTAGAAAATTATGGACCAATTCTGGCATTAAGTGATTTCTTTGAGGAAACTAAACTCAAAAGTGTAATATTTGACACGTTGAATAATGTATTTACATTAAAAAAGAGTGTCATTGACATTCCAGCTATGACAATTAATTCCAATATCGGTTTCATTGAATTACATGGAAGTCAAAAAATATCTAACAAAATGGATATGAATTATCTTATAGGTGTTCCATGGAAAATGATGACCCAAGTCACTAGAAAGAAATTGTTTAAGCGATCGAAATCGGATGAATCTAGTCCTGAAGAAATTCAATATCGAAGTAAAAACAGTAAGTTAGTTTATGTGAGTATGTCAGGCGATTTAGAAAATTATAAGATAACTTTGGCAAAGAAGCCGAAGTAAATTTCTCATGATAGTTAACAGAGGTGGATTTACCAATCAAAATTAACAAGTGAATTTGATCTTAATAAAACAAATTGCCACCATACATTCTGCAAATACGGTTTAGAAATAATCAATCAGTTTGATTGAAAGTGAAACCAAACTCTCCGCAAATTGGACATCCAACTTTTCCGTCTCCGAAAAATACTGGGCATCTTGTTTCCATAAGTTTGTGTTTTATTTGTTTATAATTATTTTTCTTGAAATCGTTTTATTGTCAATGGAAAGGTGAACGAAATAAACCCCCGATTTTACATTATGTAATTCAATTGTTTTTTGTGATGAATTTATTTGTCGTTCATCTAAAACATTTTCGCCGACTAAAAATGGAGAATGAATGGTTAAAAAAAAAGCTCCTATGGTTCCTTTGAATGATCGAAAAAAATGATTGGCAAGGTCAATTTGGATCTGACTAGGCTGGCTTTATGAGTTATACACCTAATAAAAATGCAGCAAGTCTATTTTTTTTTATTTTAGTTGCTAAACTTTTAATAAAAAATACGCACACAAATATTATTAAATACAATGATAAAATACCACTTAAAAAAATGAATTTATTATAGTGGTCTATCGATTGTAAAAAAAAAGGGATATAGAATTTAATTAAAAATATATGAATAAAATATATAGGTAGTGATAACTTTCCGAGAAAGCTAAAAAGACTAAACCCCCTTAAGATAAAGTTGAAGAGCGAAGTAATTACAAAAAATAATCCGATAACATAGAACAAGAAAGGTATTGTAAAAGGATAAAATATTTCAGTATAACCATCCCGAATTGGATTCGAATTAACCAATGCAAAGCTATAGAGCAGAGAAAATCCGATGATAAAAGTGCTACCCGATAACAATATGTAATTTGAATATTTTGAGAAGGCTAGCCTATTTTTACAAATAAGATACCCTAAAATTGTGAATCCTGTCCAGGGAAAAACAGGAAACCAACCATCAATAAAAACATGATGCAAAGCCAGAAATAGAGAGTTTTCCGAAAAAAATCTACCAAGGGGAATTTCATTTAACTCAAAATTGTAATAATTATTGGTAACTGCCATAAATAAAACAATGCCAATGGCGATAATCAATTTAATTTTATCAGAAAAGCTTATCAGGAAAATTGTAAATAGCAAAGAAAATGAAATTAAATACAATACATCCATTGTAATAAATGGTGAAATCGACCAAATAAATATGTCGATAATAATGGCAAAAAATAAAATTTGAAAAGCTCTTAAAATTAGTGATTTAATTTCCTTGCCGTTTTCCTGAGCTAACCTCAATGAAACGCCACTTAAGAAAACAAATACTGGTGCTACTGAGGAAAATAACAATCTTAATAATTTAGGACAGTACTCAAATGGATAGAGATATGGATAGGCATTAGCAAATATCATTATCAAAATTGCAAAACCACGAATTATGTCTATTGATGATAACCTCATTATAGTTATGAAAATTTGAAAATAAAATAAGAAATGAGTGTGAAATACAATCCTGTTATAGTGAAATACGATATAAAATCTATCTTCTCAGATATTTTTTTCATCTTGTCATTATCCTGTTCAAATAAGCGAAGAGAAATTACAGAAATGATGATTATTAAAAAAATAGATATGAATGTAATGTTATGTAAATAGTCTAGTAAAGTTAGCTCATTAGTTGATGGAATAATACTCTCAACAATGTATTTATTACCTATTGCGGCAAATAAACCGCCAACGCATAATCCAAAGCGTGGGTCTGTGTTAATTGGTTTAATCCAAAATACACAAGAAGAAATCAAGAATGCTACTATAATTCCTGTTATAAGTTTGAATAAAATTAGCCAAGAGCCGGTGCGAATTATGGTAATGGCTATGTCAAATCGAGGCGAGGAACTGTTGGATGCTGTTGGATCACCAAAAGATGTCTCATATAGTGTTGAGCTTGATGTAAATGACACATTATCTATAACCCAATCGTCAAATTGAGAATAAACAATAGAATCAAGCTTGGAACCATTTAGATCTGGTTTAAAAACAAAATCATCTGTTGTATATTCAGATGATTCAATACTAAATATGACCTCTTGGGAATCAAAAGGATAGTTTTTTGTTGAAAATTTTTGCCTGCTTTTAATAAGTGCTTTTGTATAAAACCAATGCTGATTTTCAAGCATTTCTGAACTTGTACCGTTATAGCTGAACTCATCACAATTAATGAATTCAATTTCTTTTTCAAAATTATAACTAGAATCATTGTATAAGCACCATAAATGAATGTCTGCATTGATTGTATTGCTTCCAATTTCAAAATTGTTTAGTGAAGATATATAAGCACCGATTTTAACTGTGTCAACTTTTGTATTTTGAGAGAAGATATCGCCATAACACAAAAGAGAGAGACTAAGTAAGATTGTTTTCCAAGGTTGCATTTATTTGTTTTTTTAATGTTTAATATTGCCTTGGCATTATTACAAAGCTTTGTGATTGCATGATTACAATGAAAATACTCTTCCAATGACCATGTTCTAAATGTACTTTTTGCTATTCCAAAAAGTCTAATGCATTTACTTATACCGATTGTATCTTTTGAGTTTTGAATTACTCGGACTATTTTACTCTTCTGTTCTTTGAGCCTTGAAATATATTCTCTGCCAACTCCGATAGAATCTTTTAGAATCCTATTTATTCTGTATAAATTTCGGACAGTTTTTTGAATCAACTCATCATATGATACTTTTTTCAGAACCTCATATAGCTCGCCAACCATAACTGCTGTTATTGGCTGATTTTTATTTACTTTCTTTTAGAACCATATCAATTGTTATAGCACCTGAAAGTATTGCTATTTTATTTTCCATATTTGAATAATTAGATTCAATATTTACGTTATACTTGTCAGCGGATGTGAAAATTTCCTGCATTGCTCCAGCCCATTTTTTTGAAATTGTGCCTATTTGATTATTAGAGGCATCTATTATTTTAAAATTCCATGCTTTCCAGTCACCATTAATTTCTGCAATAAGAACTTCAGATGGATTAAATATTTTGAATGTCGGTTTAAATAATTTAAACTTTTGTTTGATTGTTCCAATTATATTTCCTTGCGCATTTTTAACAGTAATTTTAGACATAAAAAATGTCCATCCACGTGATATTGAAGCTTCCAATTGATCATCTGAATTTTTAATCTCTAGGAGAAAAGGAAGCATAGCTTTTTTAAGTAAAAGCCTAAGTATTTTTTGTCCTACACTCAGCTTTTGTTTAATGGCACCAATATTTTCTCCTTTTTCGTTATATATTTGATAACAGTTTTCAAATTTGAAAAAGTTAACTTTTTCATCTATGAAATAGTTGTTTGATTCAAAAAAATTTGTCTTCATATTATTTTTTTTAATTTTTCATACTCATTAGGCTTTTCAGAATTCGCCCCGTTTTTTAAAGTTGTTTCTGGACTCAACTTTTAGTTTTAGTTTTTGTCAGTTGTGAATGATTGTCAAGAAGTGTCAAAGTTATAATTTATTCCTGTCTGTCAGCTGTGTCGTTTCATAAACGTTTCGCGGGCAAAAACTGAACAGATTAATTCTTCACGCTGATTTTTGCTAATTCAATTTCTCTTCGGCTAATTTTGAACTTGCAGTTTGTTGGCGCTCACTAATGAAGTTGTATGTGGTGTTTTCATAGTTAGATGATTTAGTGAGCAGTTTATTTAACTTAAGAATCCAAATTAGTGAAAACTTTGTAACAAACAAGCCTTTGTGGATAAATTTATCACATTTGCGAAGAAGTCAAAACCGCTTGGGGCTAACGGTTTGCAGGGGGAGACTCATAACTATAGTGTTTTGTTGATTACTAGGCAGCTTGTTTGTATGCCTTGATTGGCGGTACTTTTCCGATTGATGAATGGGTTCTTTTTTCATTGTAGTAGTTAATAAATGTTTGACACTCTGTGAATAACTCATGACCGT
>CAXNGM010000028.1:0-12599 GCA_964201695.1 Bacteroidia bacterium
GTTGAAAATCATGGTGCTTGGTATTACGAAATGCAGGAATTGGGATACAATTACCGCATAACTGACTTTCAAGCTGCATTGGCTTTAAGCCAATTGAATCGAGCGGATGCAGGACTAAAACGTCGTCAGGAAATTGCTGATCGCTATACAGAAGCATTTACAAAAGTAGGAATTGAAGTGCCATTTGTTCAGGATGGTTCGCAACACGCTTGGCATTTGTATGTGATTCGCATCGAAAATCGTAAAGCGCTTTATGATTACCTTCGAACTCAGAATATTTTCTGCCAAGTGCATTATATTCCGGTTCATACCATGCCGTATTACAAACAATTTGGTTCGAAAAAAGGGGATTTCCCCTTGGCAGAATCGTATTATGAAAAATGCCTGAGTTTGCCAATGTATCCTGCAATGAGCAATGAGCAACAGGATTATGTAATTGAAAATATCATTAAGTTTTTAGGTCAATGAACACTTATGCGAATAGAGTAACTGTATTCATTCGCGCCGATGGAAATGCGCAAATTGGATACGGCCATCTTATGCGCGCAATGGCTTTTGCAACTCATGCAACTGCATTGACTGATGTAGTATTAATCATTCGAAATCCTGATGTTTACGCGTTCGAAGCCTGTGACAAATACTCTTTAAAGTATATTGATGTTTCCGATGTAGCTTTAGAAAATGAAGCAGATTACATTGCAGAATTAATTCGTTCGGGAAGTATTTTGTTCATTGATGGATATCAGTTTGATGAAAATTATTTGAGAAATGTTAGCAGTAAAGGAGCTTACCTAATTTGCATGGATGACCACCACGATAAATTTTTTCCTTCGGGCTGTGTTATCAATATTGCGGAACTTGAGGATCCTAAAAATATTAAACGAAGTGTTGGAACCAAACTCGTTTATGGATTGAATTACGCATTGATTCGTCCAGAATTTGAGCCTTTGGAAATCCCTAGAAAATCGGCTGCTTTTATTTGTTTTGGTGGTGGCGCTGAAACAGAATCGTTGATTAAAAAGTCTGTCGCGGCATTGATTAATTCTGGCTGTGTTTTCGAAACGATTAAGATTGTGGTCAATACACAATTGAAAACAGATTTAGGTCAATGGCTACATATTCATTTTCCTTATCAAAAAATGGAGTTGTTTAGTCAGATTGGCCCCGAGGAAATGAACCATTTGATGAATACCGCTCAACTTGGAATCTGTTCAACATCAACAGTTGCACTAGAATGCAGAACAAGTGGTTTGCCCATTATAGCAGGGTTTTACGTAGAAAATCAAAAGGGATTTTATCGAAGTTTGATTAAAAACGAGGAGATTACGGGAGCTGGAGATTTACATTTGATTTCTGAAAGCGAACTCTCGAAATTGATTCAAAATCTCGTGGTCTCAGAAAACCATGCTAAAAAAGAGTTGGGCATTTTAAGTCCAACTAAGATAAGCTATCATTACAAACGCTTGTTAGAATCCTGTTTCACTGAACTCGATTTCCATTTAAGGAAAGCGAATGAAATGGATATGATTACTTATCTGAATTGGGCCAATGACCCTGACGTTCGTAATAGTGCAATCAATAGTAATCCAATTTTAGAGGAGAACCACCGCCCTTGGTTTGAATCCCGACTTCGTAGCGAAACCACACATATGTTTGTTGGAATGTGGCAAAGTAATGAAGTAGGTCAAATACGTTTTGATTTAATTGAGGGATGTTGGGAAATTAGTTATTCAGTAGTTAAAATTCATCAAAACAAAGGCTTCGGAGAATTGCTTATACGCAAGGGCATGGCGACATTAAAAGAACTTCACCCTGAACCAATAACTATAACAGGAGTTGTAAAACCAGATAATATTTCATCATTAAGAGTGTTCCGAAAATTGTATTTCGATGAAGGCTCTACGTTGGTTGAACGCAATGGCATACGACTAGTTTTTTTCAGTTATCGATTAGGGATTTAATGCCCTTTTTAACAGTTTGATCTCGAGAAAATTTCATTGGATGTCTCGATATTTTCAATTTAAAATTCCTTGATATCAAGCGTCCTTGCGGTGTTAAATTTTTTCTCGTGCTTTACATTCAGAAATAAAAATTGCGTTCCTTTGAACGATGACTGAAATTAAAATAGGGAAACGAACACTTGGTAAAGGAAACCCAAGTTTTATTATTGGTGAATTATCATGCAACCACAATGGCGACTACCAATTAGCTGTTGATTCTGTAATGGCGATGCATGCTGCAGGAGTAGATTGTTTGAAACTGCAAACCATTCGCCCTGGAAGCATTACGATTGATTCGGACAAAAAAGATTTTATTATTAGTGGCGGTACTTTATGGGATAACAAATCGCTTTTTGAATTATACACCGAAGTTTATACTCCTTGGGAATGGCATAAGCCGCTTCAAGAACTCGCGCATTCGTTAGGAATGGAATTTTTCTCATCTCCGTTCGATCACGATGCAATTGAATTTCTCGAAGAATTGAATGTTCCTGCTTATAAAATTGCTTCTTTCGAAATTACAGACATTCCATTAATTGAACATGCCGCTTCAAAAGGAAAGCCGATGATTATGTCGACAGGAATTGCTCGTGAAGAAGATATTCGTGAAGCGGTTGATGCATGTCGCAGAATGGGGAATGAACAGATAATTCTTCTTAAATGTACTTCTTCCTACCCTACTCCATTGGAAGAAGTAAACCTCAACACAATTCCATTGATCCGTGAAAAATTTGGTGTGCAAGTTGGCTTGTCTGACCATACACTTGGCTACTCTGTTCCGATGGGATCTGTGGCTTTAGGTGCCGTGCTCATTGAAAAACACTTCATCGTGGATCGTTCTATTGGAGGTCCAGATTCAGCGTTCAGTATGGAGCCATCAGAGTTTGAACAAATGATAAGCAATGTACGTGAAGTTGAAAAAGCGATGGGGGTTGCAACACTTGAATTGTCTGTTAAATCAGCGAAAAATCGAGATTTTGCTCGATCCTTATACATTGTTTCCGATATGGAAAAAGGGGAAACATTCAGCAAAGAGAATATACGTTCTATCCGCCCCGGATTTGGACTATCGCCGAAGCATCTAAAAGACATTATCGGTAAAAAAGCCATCAAAGCCCTAGAAAAAGGAACCCCTGTTTCATGGGATATAATTGAATAAAACATGTACAACGAGATAAAGAAAATTAAAGAACTGTTCGACTCAGGTGCTAATGTTATGGAGCATTTCAGAAGTCAAAGCAATAGTCGTAATAATACCATCGATGCTATTAAAATAAGCTACGATCTTCAAGCGGGTACTTATATCGATGTATACAAAAAGAACCGTGAATTCAATGCGCTTTATACAGGGGCATTAGCGACGCTTCTTGGTCGACTCGGTAACCATTCATCTATTTTGGAAGCCGGAGTTGGTGAAGCTACAACGCTTGCCAATGTGGTTGAGAAAATGGATAACAAACCTGAATTTGCATGTGGTTTTGATATATCCTGGTCGAGAATTAACTATGCAAAAGCTTTTGCGCGTTCTAAGCAGGTTAACGACAATTGGCTTTTTACTGGAGATTTGTTTCATATTCCATTAAAGGATAATTGTGTTGATGTGGTTTACACTTCGCATTCTATTGAACCTAATGGAGGAAGAGAGAAAGAAGCACTTCAGGAATTATATCGCATTGCATCACGTTATTTGGTATTGTTAGAACCTTCTTACGAATTGGGTTCTGATGAAGCGAAAGCCCGCATGGAGCATCATGGCTATGTAAGGGGTTTGAAAGCAACTGCCGAAGATCTTGGCTATAAGGTTGTTGAATATAGTTTATTCGACCACATCATCAATCCATTAAATCCAACCGGTTTGATTGTCATTGAAAAAAATAGTTCCGCTTCATCAGTAACTCCTCAGTATGCATGTCCAATAACGGGTGGTGTTATGGAACGTTCGGGCGATTGTTATTATGCTGCAGAAAGTTTAATGGCTTATCCAATTATCGGTGGAGTAACGTGTTTACTTCCTGAAAATGGAATACTTGCTTCAGGATTTAATAAGCCCATATCAATTTGAGTGGGATTAATGGCACGCTTTCTAATATGTTAAATCTTTCTGTTTAATAATGAATATAGCCATATTCAATTCGCATACACTACTCGCATCTCATTACGAAACTGAGCTAGAGATTATTCATGATCATCAAGAAAAAGGCGATCATGTTGTTCAACTGATTTGCGAAAGAGATTTACCTGCATGTGATATTAATCCATTCTATCAACCTGAAGCTTGCGAACGCTGTATTTCTAAGCGTAAGAATGGTTTTGCGTCCCTTCCTAAAAAACCAGAGATTAAACGATTCTTCAATTTAACGGGTGACGATAAAATCCGAATCAAGGAAACACCTAAAGTTTTTGAGAATATCTCAGACCTTAAGAAGTTAAAAGTAGATGAATACGAGATTGGCTATTCTGTTGCTTCTTCCATCATTTCATACTACCGCGACCCTAATCCAACTCTTGACCCGAAATGGGTTGAACGCTATATTATTGGGTGCTTGGGAGTGTATTTCAGTATGATTAATTACCTGAAAGCAAATCATACCGATGTTGTTTATGCATTTAATGGCAGGTTGTCTCATACAAAAGCAGTTTTGCAGGCATGTAGATCGATGCACGTGAAATGTGTTTTACATGAACGAGGTAATTCCATGCCTTTTTACTCATTGTTTGAAAACACAAGCATTCATGATTTAAAGAACACGCAACGTTTAATCATCGAGACATGGGAAAATGCTGATCCCGATGAACGAACTGCTAGAGCAACCCAATGGTTTAATACTCGCATTGGAGGAAAAATGGAAAACTGGTTTTCTTTTTTAGAAAAACAAATTTTTGAACTGCCGAAAGACTGGGATGAATCAAAAAAAAACATCCTTATTTGTAATTCTTCAGAAGATGAACTTGCATCATTAAATGACGAATGGGAAAATCATTTATATGCAAATCAAACTGAAGGAATTCTGAGAATCATAAATGACACAAAGAATATCAAGAATATTCACGTTTATTTGAGAATCCATCCACATTTAGCTAAAGTAGAAAACAAAGATTTACGAAAACTATTATCCAACCAAAGTCCGCACTTAACCATTATTCCTGCGACTTCATTAATCAGCACTTATCATCTTATCAATCAAGCTTCACAGGTAGTTACATTTGGCTCTACCGTTGGAATAGAAGCCACATTTATGGGCAAACCAAGTATTTTGGCAGGCAAGTCTTTTTATATTAATCTAGGCTCCTCTTACGACCCTTCATCGCACGAAGAACTGGTCGAATTAATTAAAAGTGATTTAGAACCCAAATCAAAGGAGAAGGCACTCATGACAGCTTATTTCTTCGGAACGTTTGGGATTCCATTCAAACATTACCAGCCAGAGGATTTTGGTCTAGGGAAATTTAAAGGGAAATACATAAAAGCGGATGATGGTTTGAGATATAAGTTAATTAAAACGATCTATCACAATTCAAAATTCCCTAAACTCAGTGAGTGGCTTAGATTACGATTAAGAGAGAAATTGACACAACGCTTTCTACCATGAGTCGGAGTTCGCCGCTCATTTCCATTGTGATACCTGCATATAATTGTACTTTGTATGCAGAAGAAACCTTTCGAAGTGTTCAAAAACAGGATTTCCAAGATTGGGAAATTATTTTTGTCAATGATGGATCAACAGATAACACCTCAGAAGTATTAGAAAGTTTTGCAAGTGAAGACCATCGGGTAATTGTTGTTGAACAAGAAAACGGGCGACAAGGAAAAGCACGGAACAATGGAATTTCTCATGCTCAAGGAGAATGGATTGCATTTTTAGATGCCGATGATTTATGGACTGAAAACAAACTCAATTTACAACTCAGTAAAACCTTGGAAGCCAATGCGGATTTAAGTTTCACGGATGGTTTTATTTGTTTAGGAAACAATATGAATCTTCGCGAATTTCGTTTTGGTGTAACAGATAAATTATACCAAGGGAATCAGGGTATACTTGAATTCCATGAACAAAATAGAATTCCCACATCATCTGTTTTAGTTAAAAAGTCGGTTCTGCTTGAAGTGGGAGGATTTCCTGAAAAATTGGAAGTTCAGAACTGTGAAGATTATTTGCTTTGGGTGAATCTTTTAACCAAAGGAAAATCGTTTTTGAGCATTGGAGAACCCTTATTATTCTATAGAGTTCATGACAATTCATCTACATCGACCGAAGTCAAGGCCATGTTTCCTCTCATTCATGCCTTACTCGAGTTACCTGGAGGAATTTCGAATGAGCGCATTCAACATTTAAAAAACACGTTCACAAAATTAGTTTTCCGATTGAACGAGTTAGGTGAGATAAACAAAGCGAACTCTTTTGTAATTCCTGTTTTACAAGTAATTTATTCGGGATTGATAAAACAAATCTTGATGATTTCATGGAAAATAAGTCCCCAGATTTTCATTCGTATTTTTTGGAGATTGAGCAAACAAAAAACGTAAGAAGTAAATTTTAATACCTTGATATTTCCATGTGCATGCAACAATGATTCGTTGATTCTATTGGGAAAAGGTTATTTTTGGCAATATTTTTAAGTAGTTTATGGAACAAGCTGGTATTAAAGGATTTATCAAGAGCATTTTGAATTCAAATGCTTTATCAAGGAATCTAATAATGAATCCTATCCGAAATTACTCGATTCATAAGCATTTCTTAAGTTTGTTACCACTCAATGAATTAGACAAGGAAACGAAAGACCTCTGGTTAGAACGTATACGTAAGGTGAAGGTGAGCAGTGACAATGCAAAGATTAATACAATCAGTAATTCCGGGAAATTAAAGGATGGAAAATTGACCATGCACAATGGAATTTTGATAGATCCCTTGAGTTATTATGGAGCTCCCGTTATGCGCATGCTCATGGAAAATAATGCGATCCATGAACCTCAGGAAGAATATGTATTCCAAGAGGTATTGAAGTACGTGCCAGAAAATGCAACAATGCTAGAATTGGGCTGCTATTGGGGATTTTATTCAATGTGGTTTGCTTCAAAAATTAAAGGCGCGAAAAATTTCTTAATTGATAATCATGATGGAATTACTCGTGCTCAATCAAATTTCAAGATGAATGGGTTGAAAGCCGAATTCATGACAGGATATATTGGCAAAGACAATCCCGAATCTTCAATCACCATTACAAATGTTGATCGAATTTGCAAAGAAAAAGGGATTTCATTTCTTGATATTCTTCATTCGGACATTCAGGGTTTTGAACTTGAAATGCTCGAAACAGCATCCGGAATGATTACGAAGCGTGCAATCGGATTTATTTTCATTTCAACGCATTCGCAAGAACTCCATTACAATTGCATCGAATTTTTAAAACAAAACGGATACATCATTTTGTGTGATGCCGATTTGGAAGACTCCTTCTCTGAAGATGGATTAATTGTAGCGAGAGATCCATCATACAAAGGCCCCGATTTTTTTACAATATCTTCAAGAAAAAAAGAGGATTTACCTGCGTGACAATGAATCCGAAAGTCTCGATTTGCATACCAACATACCAACAAGCCGATAAACTTCTAATTCTCTTTCGTTCTATTGAAGAACAGATTTTTCGAGACTTTGAAGTTATTGTAACTGACGATAGTCATGATAACGAGGTAGCGGATTTATGTAAATCTGAATTTAATTTCAGCATTCAATACCATCTCAATTCTCCTTCAAAAGGTTCGCCCGAAAATTGGAATGCGGCCATTTCAAAAGCAAAAGGCGAATGGATTAAATTAATTCATCACGACGATTATTTTTTCAATGCAGAATCGTTGAATACTTTCGTTGAAGAAGCTGAAAAATTTCCACAAACAGATTATTTCTTTTGTCGAACATCCATACTAGATACGCATTCTGGTAACCAATATTCTTATTCTGTAAACACCAAACTACTCAATCGTATAAGCGAATTCAGCGCCTACCTTTTTCACAAAAATCTTATTGGGGCGCCTAGCACGAGTTTCTTTAAGAATGGCATGGTTCAGACATACGACAAATTGCTTATTTGGCTTGTTGATATTGAATTTTATTGCAGAATTTTAAAGTCAAAACGTGTTAGAAGAATCGATGCTGAATTAATTACAACGACCATCTCTGAAAAGCAACTTACGTCGAACTTGAAGAACAATAGAAATGTTGAACTCCAGGAATTTTTCTATTGTTATGCAAAACTCATAGGGAATTTCGATAGAATAAACCGTAAAATAATGCGGCATCGAATGTTAGATTTATTCAAGGAATTTAATGTTTCAAGTATAGCTGATATAAAATCTACAGGCATTAAGCATGCTATTCCAATCTATGCATCTCTTTTTTTTGCTGTATATAAGTTTAACACCAAATTCGCATTTCGTCTGTTTTATAAATTGAATCATTTCAGTATTCCCTAATCTATGATCATTGCCTCGTTAAATAGCGGATTGGGTAATCAAATGTTTCAGTATGCTGCTGGCAAGTCGCTTGCTCGACATTTAAAATCGGAATTAGTGCTCGATGTAACTTGGTTTAAACAATCAGATAAAGCACAAACCCCTCGATCGTTCGAATTAATGGTGTATCCTATTAAAGATCAAATTGCAAAAGAGGACGTTATTAATCAATTAATTAGTCCATCTTCTCATGGCATTTTCAATCGGATAAAACATAAAATCAATCGAAATAGACCAATACATCATCAATGGTCATTTATTGAACCTCATTTCCACTATTACTCAGATTTCTTTAAGGCAAAATCTCCTGTTCACTTAGAAGGATATTGGCAATCCGAAAAATATTTTCAATCCATATCCGAAGAAATTAAAATCCTCTTCTCTCTTGAAATTCCCGAAAATGACCCCAACAATAAGTGGATTGATTTAATTCATTCTCAGGTTCAGCCTGTTTCTATTCATGTTCGGAGAGGTGATATGGTTAAAAATCCAGAGGTTGCAAAAGTACATGGCTCGTGCAATCTCGATTATTATCAACGCGCTATGTCGTTTATTGAAAGCAAAGTGGAACAACCAACTTATTTTGTTTTTTCAGACGATATTGCTTGGTGTCAAGAACATTTGAATTCAAAATTTCCCATGGAGTTTGTATCAGGAAACGAGGGAGATAGATCGTATTGGGATATACAACTCATGAGACATTGCAAACATAATATCATTGCAAACAGCAGTTTCAGTTGGTGGGGTGCATGGTTAAATAACGCACAAAATAAAATTGTCGTTGCCCCAATTAATTGGTTTAATCACACTGACTTAAATACAAAAGACCTGATTCCCAACACGTGGAGTCGCATCTAATAATTAAAGGAAATATAAATTAGAAATCCATTATCTTCGCCCTATGGCTAGATTGCTCATATTAGGGGGTAGTGGATTTATTGGCAGTAACTTAATTACTTCGCTCTTAAATTCTGGGCATATTGTTACAAACTTCGACAGGCCTGGAACTTCACCTATTCATTTCGAAAAAAATTCGAATTACCGATTTGTACCTGGCTCTATTTCAGACAATAGCCATTTGCGAAATGTTTTCAATCAAGAGCCTTTCGATTGCATTGTTCATTTAGTTTCTTCCCTCATTCCATCTTCGGGCTATGATGAATTTTTTGCAGATAGAGACATAAACCTCACTGCCGGATACGAAATAGTAAAGAACATGATGAATAATGGATGCCGGAAAATCATCTTTTTTTCAAGTGGAGGAACCGTTTATGGGAAGAATGGGAAAGACATAAATTCCGAAACAGATGCATTATGTCCCTTGAATTATTACGGGTATAGCAAACTTGCTTTGGAAGAATTTTATCGACTTTCATCAAGAATTCATAACATCAACCATATAATTATTCGTCCATCAAACCCCTATGGAACCGGCCAAAATTTATTTGGCAAACAAGGCCTCATCACGGTTGCACTTGGACGAATTCTGCAAAATAAACCCATCGAAATTTGGGGAGACGGAAAAGTAATTCGTGATTATATTCATATTCAAGATTTATCAAAGGCTACCAATTCGCTTATTGAGTCGGAAGCCGAGAATCAAGTATTTAATATTGGTTCTGGGATTGGACATTCTGTGAATGAGATTATTGAGATGATTCATGAGGTTACGGGAAATGATACAGGGATTGAATACAAGCCATCCCGCCCCGTTGACATTCCAGTTAATATACTTTCTATCGATAAGATAACATCGGCAACCCATTGGCAACCCTCTATTAAATTGAAAGACGGAATTACTTTATTGTGGAACGAAATGCGTTTAAATGCGCATCAATTCAATTCATGATGAGGACCTCAACACCCAAAGTTTCTGTTTTTATGCCGGTTTACAATGCCGGAATCGATTTAATTGAAGCCGTTCAGAGTATTCTAGATCAAACGTTCACTGATTTTGAATTTGTCATTGTGAATGATGGTTCTACCGATAAAAGCATGGAACTGCTTCAACAGTTTAATGATAGTCGCATTCGAATCATCAACAATGACGGGAATAAAGGATTAATTGCATCATTGAATATTGGTTTAGAATTATGCCTTGGAGAATATATTGTTCGGATGGACCAAGATGACATTAGCTTGCCAACACGGATTGAGAAGCAGGTTGAATTTATGGATCAACATCCTGAATTTGGTTTAATCGGTTCTTGGTTCCAGGATTTTGGTGATAATATTGAATCTAAGCTGGTTTGTTATAGCAGTGATGATTCACAAATTCGCATCCGACATTTATATCAAACACATATTTCACATCCTACAGCATTACTCCGAAACTCGATTATTAAAGCAAACAATTTAAAATTTGATCCCAATTTTGTGCATGGTGAAGACTATGAATTTTGGGTAAGAATGAGTGCCTATTGCAAACTCTCCAATATTCCTGAATTACTTGTCCTTAAACGAGATCATATTCACAACATCACCAATAAATTTGCGCAAACCATGCAAGACACTTGCGCAAAAGTGAAACTGAAACAATTTCATCAAATGGGATTGGAATTGCAAGTGGATGATTTGAATTTATATAACAAGTTTGCCGATGGCGAATGGTCATTTAACATGGATGAAATGGATAAGCTCACACAATTATTGGAGAAAATTAAACTCGCCAATGAGCAGTCTCTTTTTATCCTACCAAACGTTTACAATAATTATTTAGCGGCTAAGTTTTTTCATCTTTGCTATAATAACTCAGCAATTGGCAAACAAGGTTGGAAGCGATTTCAATCCTCTACTTTTCCAGAATACTATGATTCCAATTCTATAGAGAAATTGAAATTCCGAATTAAATCATTACTCGCCTAACTCGGAATGACGCTCTCAAACCCATTTTTCAGCATCATAATTCCTGCTTACAACAGAGCCTATATTTTACCCGAAACTATAGGTAGTATTCAAGAACAGTCGTTTGAAAACTGGGAAGTGATTGTGGTGGATGATGGCTCTAAAGACAATACACGTGAACTTATTGAAAGCTTATCGATTGCGGACAGGCGAATTCGCTATGTGTATCAAAGTAATGCAGAACGAAGTGTAGCAAGAAACAATGGCGCCGATCATGCCTTGGGTAATTACTTGATGTTCCTCGATAGCGATGACAAGTATGCTACAGGTCATTTAGAAAAACTCTTTGCTTTTATAACCGAAAAACAGGAGTCCGTAGCTTTATTCTTCAGTAATTTAAGTTACCTGACGGAAAAAGGCATTGATGTACCTGATATTCCGATGATGGAAAAAGGGAAAGAATTTGAATACCTACTATTGCAACCTATCACGCCTTCTCGCGTGTGTATTCATAAAGACATTTTCAAGGAATTTCGATTCGATCCGGAAATTGTGATTGTGGAAGATCTTGTGTTGTGGGTGAGTATCGCAACTAAATATCCGGCATTTCAATTGTGCGAAAGCTCTCTCCTATATCGGATTCATGAAGGCAATTCGGTCGATTTAAGCAGGAATTCTTATTTATTTAGATACAAAGGACTTCAGCGCTTATTTTATAACGAGAAGTATGCAAGCGTCTCACAAAAAATCCCAGAAACTATTAAAAGACATTTATTAGCAGAATGCTCCTTCAACATGGCTCGTCATTTTGAATTCATTTCGAATTTTAAAAAAATGAATTTCGAATTGATGCGATCATTTAAACACTCACCCTCTTATAGAAATAAAGAACGCCTCTTCATGTTTATGAATCACTGGCCATTCGGAAAGCGTATTATGAATTTTGCGGGCAAAGGGAAATAATAAATGAAACACCTTCGAATTATTCATATCATTCCCTCTTTAATAAAAGGCGGTGCCGAACGCCTTACACTTGATATTTGTATTGAATTAAATAAGCGAGACGATTGTGATGTTAAGCTTATCACACTTCATCCTGAAAACATGTTTAACGAACAATGTAAAGGGTTGGATATTGAATTTTGTGATTCATTTGTTATTCCAAGTATAACAAAGAAAAATCAAATTAAAGTAAGCGAACTTCAAGCTGCTATCGAACGTTTTAATCCAGACGTCATACATAGCCA
>CAXNGM010000029.1:0-12346 GCA_964201695.1 Bacteroidia bacterium
GTTACATTGCGCTCGTTTTCAATTATGGAGATTTGTTCGGTTACATTTTTAAGTTGCCTTACGTTACCAGGCCAACGATAATTTATAAGTGCTTGTTGAGCCGAATCATCAAGGCGGATAGGAGGCATCTTATATTTATCAGCAAAATCGGCGGCAAACTTCCGAAATAATAGTGCAATATCATTTCCACGCTCTCTCAATGCGGGAATTATAATTGGGACGGTATTTAATCGGTAGAATAAATCCTCTCGGAACTTCCCTTTTTCAATTGCATCGGGAATATTCACATTGGTTGCGGCAACAATTCGAACATCTGTTTTTAACACTTTGGATGATCCAACTTTAATAAACTCTCCCGTTTCGAGTACACGTAAAAGACGGACTTGGGTTTGAAGAGGAAGTTCGGCTACCTCATCCAAAAATATTGTTCCTCCGCTTGCCACCTCAAAGTATCCTTTTCGCGCTTCGTTGGCTCCTGTAAACGACCCTTTTTCATGTCCAAACAATTCAGAATCTATAGTTCCTTCTGGAATTGCGCCACAATTAACTGCAATGAACGAACCGTGCTTTCTCGTTGAAAAGCTATGAATCACTTTTGAAAAAACTTCTTTTCCTGTTCCGCTTTCTCCTGTGATAAAAACGGTTAAGTCGGTTGCCGCAACACGCCAAGCAGTATCTATTGCACGATCGAGTGAAGGCGAAGAGCCAATAATTCCAAATCGGTTTTTTATGTCTTGAAGATTCATTTTTATATCCTTAATGCCCCGCTGCGAATGAAATCGCTTTGCCTAATAATGTTGCTTGAGTACAATCGTGAATGAGTACATCTACTAAATCGCCTGGCTTGTAATTTTCCTTGGGAAAAACAACCATTTTGTTTTCAGAACATCTTCCAGATACATACTCTTCCGAGCGTTTCGAAAATCCTTCGATAAGAACACGAACCGTTTTTCCAATATCCTTCTTGTTGCTTTCGGTCGACAATCTTCCCTGAAGATGAATGATTTCGGTAAGTCGACGGCTTTTTGTTTCTTCAGATATATCGTCTTTGTACTTTCTTTCGGCAAGCGTTTTAGGTCTTTCCGAATACTTATACATGTATGAAAAATCGAATTCCGCGAATTCCATCAAACTCAGCGTATCTTGATGTTGCTCCTCTGTTTCTGAACAAAATCCCGTAATAATATCGGATGATATTCCGCATCCAGGAATTATTCTTCTAATAGCTAAAATGCGTTCCATATACCATTCTCGAGTATATCCACGATTCATTTTTTCTAGCAATTCCGTGCTGCCCGATTGAACAGGCAAATGAATATAGTTGCAAATATTCGGGTAGCGCGCCATTATTTCAAGAACACTATCCAACATATCTTTGGGATGGGATGTTGAAAACCGGATGCGCATGTTTGGCGATGCGAGCGCAACCATTTCAAGTAATTGAGAAAAGCTAACTGCCGAATTTAATTCTTCTTCCGAGTAAATTTCCTTCTTTAAACCGCCTCCAGAGTATAAATATGAATCAACATTTTGCCCGAGCAAAGTCACTTCACGGTAACCGTTTTCATAAAGACCAACAACTTCATTAATAATTGTTTCTGGATCCCGGCTTCTTTCTCTTCCTCGTGTAAACGGAACAACACAGAACGAACACATATTGTCGCATCCACGTGTTATCGATACAAATGCTGTAATTCCATTTCCACCAAGTCTTACCGGAGAAATATCGGCATAGGTTTCTTCTTTCGATAAAATAACATTGATGGCCTTTCTTCCATCTTCTGCGATGGCAATTAAATTGGGTAAATCTCGATATGCATCGGGACCAACAACCATATCCACCAACTTCTCCTCTTCCATAAGCTGCGACTTAAGTCGCTCTGCCATACAACCCAAAACGCCAATAATTAAATCGGGGTTTTTCTTTTTTACTTTATTGTATTCTGTTAACCGTTGACGAACGCGTTGTTCGGCGTTATCTCGAATGGCGCAGGTATTTACAAAAATCAAATCGGCCTCATCAATGTTTGACGTAGTTGAAAATCCTTCATTGATTAATATGGATGCTACAATTTCACTATCCGCAAAATTCATTGCACAACCATAACTTTCAATAAACATCTTTTTTGTTTGAGCCGAATTGTTTTCTATCGGCAAAACAAGCGACTCGCCTTGTCTTGATTCATCAATGTCTTTTGATAATTGGTCTTTCATGATATTATTTGGTAGGCAAAAGTAGGCAATACCGACGTTGTGACAATATGTCACAGGCGTGTCGCGATATATTTTTTCTGTTTTCTAAAGCCGAGTTGTAAGTATTAAGATAGATTTAATTTGCGTATGCCCGAATTCTTTCTGTTTCTTTGCCGACAATCTTCTTTAATAAAAAATTAAATTATGGCCAAAAACCTTGTTATTGTTGAGTCCCCGGCTAAAGCAAAAACCATTGAGGGATTTCTAGGGTCCGATTATATTGTAAAATCTTGCTTTGGGCATATTCGCGATTTACCGAAATCGGATATTTCCATCGACATAAAAAATAATTATGCCCCGCAATATCAAATCTCTCCCGACAAGAAGGACATAATAAAAGAACTCACAAAACTATCGAAAGAAGCAGAAACTGTTTGGTTGGCTTCCGATGAGGACCGGGAGGGAGAAGCAATTTCATGGCACCTTTTTGAAGCGTTGAATTTGAATGAGGCCAAAACCAAAAGGATTGTTTTTCATGAAATTACAAAACAAGCAATTATAAAAGCCATCGATTCTCCAAGGACAATTGATTATAATCTTGTTAATGCTCAACAAGCAAGAAGGATTCTTGACCGTATTGTTGGTTATGAGCTTTCGCCCATTTTGTGGAAAAAGATAAAACCCTCTCTTTCCGCAGGTCGTGTTCAATCGGTTACTGTCAGACTATTGGTTGATCGAGAACGCGAAATAAACGGGTTCTTATCGGTATCGGCTTATAGAGTTGTGGCTTTATTATCTTTCAAGCATAAAGAAAAGGCATACGTTCTCAAAGCTACCCTTCCACAAAAAATTGAAAAGGAAACTGATGCGATGACATTCCTTGAAAAATGCAAAGACGCATTATTCTCCATTGGAAGTGTAGAAAAAAAACCTGCTAAAAGAACTCCTTCGGCGCCATTTACAACGTCAACACTTCAGCAGGAGGCTTCTCGTAAACTTGGTTATTCTGTTTCCCAGACAATGGTTCTTGCACAGAAATTATATGAGGCGGGGAAAATTACATACATGAGAACAGATTCTGTTAATCTTTCAGAAACCGCTCTTAATGCAGCTAAAGATCAAATTGTTTCCCAATTTGGCGAACGCTACCACAAGCAAAGACAATTCACGACTAGGAGTAAGGGGGCGCAAGAAGCCCACGAGGCAATTCGTCCAACGTATATGGAAAACCCAACATCGGGTGGAGATGCGCAGGAAAAGCGTTTGTATGAAATGATATACAAAAGAACGCTTGCCTCACAAATGGCAGATGCTGAATTGGAAAGAACGGTTGTAAAAGTGAATATTTCAACCCTTAACGATCAACTCGAAGCAAACGGAGAAGTTATTGTGTTTGATGGCTTCCTTAAGATGTATATTGAATCGACGGATGAGAATTCAGAAGAAGAAGATGGATCTGGGCTTTTACCTCCTGTTGAAAAGGGCTTGGCTTTAGCACTCGATGAAATGACAATTACCGAGAAATATCCCAATAGTCCGCCACGATATACAGAAGCGTCACTCGTTAAAAAACTGGAGGAGCTTGGTATAGGAAGACCGTCAACATACGCGCCGACAATTTCTACTATTCAAAAAAGAAACTATGTAATTAAGGAAGATCGTGAAGGAAGCGAAAGAAATTATACGTTACTCACGCTGAAAAACAAAGAAATTAAATCGGAGAAAAAGACAGAGATTACTGGTGCTGAAAAAAACAAATTGTTCCCAACCGACATTGGAACCGTTGTTAATGATTTCTTGATGACAAATTTCGCTCAAATCATGGATTTCCATTTTACCGCTAAGGTTGAAAAGGAATTCGATGAAATTGCAGAAGGGATGCAGGAATGGACAAAAATGATTGATGGCTTCTATAACCCATTTCATGTGGAAGTTGAACGCACATTAGTTGAATCGGAGAGAGCAACAGGAGCTAGGCTTTTAGGAGTAGATCCAAAAACGAGTAAAAACATTTACGTTCGCATTGGTCGATATGGAGCCTTAGCTCAAATTGGAGAAAGCGATGACGAAGAAAAGAAATTTTCGAACTTGAAATCGGGGCAACGTTTAGAATCCATTACTCTTGAGGAAGCATTAGATCTATTTAAATTACCCAGAAACCTTGGCGAATTTGAAGGTAAAGAAGTTACCATTGGAGCAGGGCGTTTTGGTCCGTATGTTCGGCACAATAGTTCATTTTATTCGCTTCCCAAAACAGACGATCCATTATCTGTTGATCAAGAACGAGCAATTGAAATTATTTTAGCCAAACGAAAAGCCGACTCAGAAAAAGTAATTACTCGATTTTCTGATTCGGAACCCGAAATACAAGTGTTGAATGGTCGTTTCGGGCCTTATATTTCGCAAGGAAAGGAGAATTTTAAAATTCCAAAAGACCGCGATCCTAAAACGCTTTCATTAAACGATTGCCTGGCTATTATTGCCGACGAAGCGAATAAACCTAAGAAAATAAAAAGAGGAAAGAAATAATCTAATATACCGTGAATCTTTTATCGCATTTAGATCTACAGCAAGTTCATGAATTAAAGGGTCGAGATTGGCCCGTTTCGAGCATTGGGCGAACGATTGAAGCATATTCAATGGAGCAGATGATTCGTCAAGAAGCCCCATCGGTTGTTTTGATTTCTGTTTGTGAAACGGGCGAAGAATCTTTATTAAAGTTGATAAGAGAATGCTTTTATTCTCTGTACATAACTTCTAAAAATTTCATGTGTGCCGATGCAGGCATTTTTATTGGAAATTCGGAGGAACTTCAGGAGGCGCTTGGACGAATTCGTGATTATGGATCCATTCCAATTGTTATTTCTCCTGATCAGTCAGTGACATATCAAATGTACGTGTCATATTGTATAAGAGAACAAACGGTAAATCTACTTTCAATTGACGATTGCCCCGACTTAAGCGAAGGCATTCCATTTCCTGGAAACTCGAATTGGCTTTCATTTGTTTTGTCACACGCACCTAATTATCTTTTTAATTATGCGCTTTTGGGTTATCAATCGTATTTATCAAATACCGAAATGCTAAAAACATTAACGGATTTACATTTTGATTTACATCGTTTGGGGCAAATAAGAAAATCCATCTCATCTACAGAGCCATTATTCCGAAATGCCGATTTTGTGAGCTTTGATATTGGAGCTATTCGCGCATCAGATAGCGATTGTAACATCAACCTCGGCCCCAATGGTTTGTACGCTGAAGAAGCTTGTCAATTAATACGTTATGCTGGAATAAGTAATAAATTAAGCATGTTGGGGGTTTTTGGTTGGATAAATAGTCCAAAATTAAATTCTATTACACCCATGTTAATAGCGCAATTAATATGGCATTTTATTGATGGGGTTTTAAGTAGAAGTTCTGACGGAGTTGTAGGTGAAGGAGATGCATATACAACTTATAAGTTATCATCCGAAGATGTTCAAGAAGAACTCGTTTTTTACAAGAACATTTTTAATGGCCGATGGTGGATGAATGTTCCTATGAATGATCATTCAAAAGGGAAATATAAGAAACATCGAATCGTTCCATGCTCTTATGAAGACTACCAACAAGCCATGAAAGGTGAAATTCCTGATACTTGGTGGCAAACATATCAAAAGTTAATGTAAATATTTGTCGCTGTATTTCAGACACTTAACCTATATTCAATATTATTTATTAACCGTTTATTCACATCACATGTTGCACGAGACGTTTTTATTTACGTATTTTAGCCACCCTTAAAGGATTAAATAGAGAACAAACACGGATAAAATGAAAATACGGATAACACTTGCCTTTCTTTTTTCAATGGTTTTTGTGGCTAACGCCCAACAAGATCCTCAGTTTAGTCAAAATATGTTTAATCGATTGATGTTTAATCCGGGCTATGCTGGAACATCGGGAGCTATATGCGTAACTGGAATTAACAGAAGCCAGTGGATGGGTTTTGAAGGCGCGCCCAAAACATTTGTACTTGGTTTAGATATGCCAATACAAGCAATAAAGGGCGGAGTGGGACTTACGTTGGTTCAAGATAAGATTGGCGTTGAGAATAACGTATATGCGAAACTTGCATATTCATACCATTTAAAATTAAAAGACGGGACATTAGGTTTGGGCTTGGATTTAGGGATGATGAATAAAACCTTGGATGGTTCTTTGTTAAAGCCATTAGATAATACAGATAGTTCAATCCCTAACTCTTCCGTTGGTTCTACCGTTTTTGATGCAGGGCTCGGAGCTTATTATACTAGTAAAACATTTTACGCAGGATTATCTTCTACGCATTTGCCACAATCAACATTTGATTTAGGTACATCGAAATACCAATCCCGCAGACATTATTATCTTACTGCAGGATACCATTACCAATTAAATCCTGATATTGAAATTCGTCCGTCCATTTTTATTAAAAATGCCGCCGCTACTCAGTTTGATATTAATTGTAACGTGCATTATAAAAACAAATACTGGGGAGGGTTGTCTTACCGTTTTCAAGACGCGGTTATTGTAATGTTGGGCGCAGACGTATACAAAGGCCTTAGAGTTGGTATTGCTTATGATGTAAACACGTCATCATTGAACAAATACAATAGTAATACGTTGGAGTTTATGCTTAACTATTGCTTTAAAATAAAAATAGAAAAACCACGTCAAATTTACCGTAACGTAAGATATTTATAGGTTTTCGCTGTAACCTACATTTGTGATTTTCGTTTACCCCAAAAATTATTAACAGTTTATACACAATTGTTTTTTGACTTTCACGTTTAATTTTCACCAAACAAAAAATATTATGACTAAGCCCCTGAAAAGAGGAGTCATCTTTCCATTTGCGATTTTAACATTATTCATCTTAATACTAAGTGGATGTGGGAATAGCGGCAATGGTTACTTGACTGGTGTTGAAGGAAGAAAAAATTGGTTCCAAGAAGATCCATACGGAATGATTTATATTCCAATGGGGTCTTTTAATATGGGACCTAGCGATCAAGACGTAGGTTTTGGTTTGACTTCTCAAAGCAAAACAGTATCGCTTCCTGCATATTACATGGATCAAACCGAAATTACAAACAACGAATACCGTCAGTTTGTAAATTGGGTAAGAGATTCATTGGCAAGAAGAATTATTGGGGAAGAAAATGAAGATTATTTAATTCCTACTGACGAATTTGGGAACGACTACCCAACGCCTTATTTAAATTGGGAAGAAAGCCTTGATTTCTCTGATGAAGATTTCAGAGAGGCGCTCGAGCCAATGTATCTTCCAGAAAACGAACGTTTCTATGGGCGTAAAGAATTTGATACGCGTAAATTTCTTTATGAATATTGGTGGATCGATTATCAGGCCGCTGCCCAAAGAGGAAACAGACCTCAAGGACTAAAAGATCGTTCCCTTTTTATTAAAAGAGAAACCACTGCAATTTACCCTGATACACTTGCTTGGATTCACGATTTCACATACTCATACAACGAGCCCCTAACCAATATGTATTTCTGGCATCCCGGTTATGACGACTATCCTGTAGTTGGTGTAAATTGGAGACAAGCTCGTGCTTTTTGTATTTGGAGAACAAATGTTCGAAACGGATTCTTAAATACCGAAGGCGAATCCTACGAACAAAATTACCGTCTTCCTACGGAATCAGAATGGGAATACGCCGCACGTGGTGGACTTGATTTAAGTCCTTATCCTTGGGGTGGTCCTTATATCCGAAACAGTGTCGGTTGTTTCCTTGCTAACTTTAAACCTTTACGTGGTAATTACATCGACGATGGTGGTCTTACAACTTTAAGAGCCGATTCTTATAATCCAAATGGTTATGGTCTATATTGTATGGCTGGAAACGTTGCCGAGTGGACGTCTAATGCTTTTGACGAATCGGCATACAATTTCTCACATGACAACAGTGCAGATTATACATATGAGGCAAAACCAGAAGACCCAATTGCTCTCAAAAGAAAAGTAATTCGCGGAGGATCTTGGAAAGATGTATCTTATTTTCTTCAGGCAGGAACACGTACTTATGAATACCAAGACACAGCAAAATGTTATATTGGATTTCGATGTGTTGTGTCATACATCGGTAGAGATAAAAATGATATTGCAGAATAATAAACAACAAATAAATCAATTCACTTACTTCTAACTTAAAAAACAAAAAAACAATGGCTAATTTTCTTGCATCAAAAAAAGGGAAACGATTTATGGGTATGGTCTACGGACTTGGAGCTGCAGTCGTTATCGTTGGGGCCCTTTTTAAAATTCTTCACTGGCCTGGAGCGAATGAAATGTTAACTGTTGGTCTACTGACAGAGGCTGTAATTTTTGCTATATCTGCATTTGAAAAACCACATGAAGATCCAGATTGGTCATTAGTTTATCCTGAGTTAGCAGGTATGCATGATGATGAAGATGGGCACAGTAAAAAAGCTGTCACATCAAATAAAGATGGTGTATCTCAGCAATTAGATAAAATGCTTGAGGACGCGAAAGTTGGACCAGAATTAATCGCAAGTTTAGGCAATAGCTTAAAAACGCTAGGTGACAATACATCAAAATTAGCAGACATTACTGATGCTTCTGTTGCTACAAACGAATACGTTTCAAGTATTAAAAAAGCATCTGTGAATGTTGATACTCTTTCTGAGACCTATTTGAAGGCTTCTGAGTCTTTAACAGGATTGTCTATGACAAATGAAGACGGAGCTTCTTATGGCGAGCAACTTCAACGTGTGTCTAAAAATTTATCTGAATTAAATTCAATATATGAACTTCAATTAAGAGGTGCTTCTCAGCATACTGAAGCAACTGCAAAATTATATACTGGTATTGAGTCATTAATGAGTAATCTTCATGAATCTGTAGCAGATACGAAGAAATACAAAGAGGAAATGTCTCAATTAACTTCTAATTTAACTTCACTTAACACTGTTTATGGTAATATGTTAACTGCCATGAACATCAATCGTTAAGACTACCGTTCTATTATTTTATTAATTAAAAACAAAACAAAGAACTAATGAGTGGAGGTAAAGAAACCCCAAGACAAAAAATGATCGGGATGATGTACTTGGTACTTACGGCACTTCTTGCCTTAAATGTATCCAAGGAAATTCTTGAGGCTTTTGTTGTCATGAATAATGGTCTAGTTAAAACGAATACAAACTTCGAGACAAACAATAAAACCTTATATGCCGCATTAAAAGATCAATTGTCGCTTGAACCAACGCGTGCAAAAATTCCTTTTGACAATTCAGTTAAGGTTAAAAAATGGTCAGATGAGGTTCACAAATTAATTCATGATATTCAAGTTGAATTAATTTCTGCTGAAGATCAGGTTGGAAAAGAAGTTGCCGATACACTTGCTTCAAAACTTGGTAGTGTTCAAAACAAAGACAAGTACGACAATTGTACGCGTATTATGTGTGGAGAAGCTCCTGATGGATCTGGAGGAAAGGCCCGTATTTTAAAAGATAAGATAATTGCGTTCAAGAAAAATATGCTTTCTGTTTTACCCCCTGAAATTGCCAATAAAACTCAGTTGGGACTAGACACGAATGATCCACCAAAAAAGGGAGCGGGTGTTGAAACTTGGGAAACTAATAAATTTTATCACCTTCCATTAGCTGCTCAGGTTTCTGTATTGACTCAAATTCAAACAGAGATTAGAAATGCAGAAGGAACTGTATTGAATGAATTGGTTAAGTCTATTGGAGCAAAAACAATTAAGGTTGATAAATTAGCTGCTCAAATGATTCCTTCATCAAGTGTTGTTACATTAGGTGACGAGTTCACTGCAAAGATATTTGTAGCTGCTTTCAATACTTCAATGACACCAAACGTTACTGTTAATGGTCGTCAAATTACAGAGGTTGATGAAAATGGGTCTGTGGTTTTCAAAGCGCGCCCGTCTTCAGAAGGTCCTCAAAAAGTAAAGGCTTCTATTAAATTTGTTAATGCAGATGGAAAAGATGAAATTTCTGATGTGGAATATGAATACATGGCCATTAAACCAGCCGCTGTTGTATCCCCAACAAAAATGAATGTTTTTTATATTGGTGTTGATAACCCGGTTTCTGTTTCTGTACCTGGTTCCGATCCTACAAAAGTAAATGCTACACTAGTTGGAGCAGCTGGTACAATCTCAAAAGTTAAAGCTGGAGAATACATAGTTAAGGTTACAGGCGGAACCAAATGTACCATTCCTGTTAGTGTTTCAGGTGCCAGTGGAAAATCTTCATCTATGGGAGCCCCCGAATTCCGTGTTAAACGTATTCCAGATCCAACTCCAATGCTTCTTGGAAAGAAAAGTGGAGATGCCGTTTCTTTGGGTGAAATAAAATCTGCAGGTTATTTATCTGCTGTTTTAGAGGGTTTCGATTTTCAGGCAAACTTTAGCATTATTTCTTTTGAATTTGGCGCTAATGTTGGCGGTCTTTATAAAACAGCTCAGGTTAATGGGAACAGATTTGATTCAGCGGTTAATGCTTTGTTGAATCAGGTTAAACCTGGCGGTAAAATTTTCTTTGGAGATATTAAAGCCAGAGGACCAGATGGATCAGTTCGTACTTTAACTGCTCAGTATAAGGTTAAGTAATTTTATTCACTTAAATCAACGCATATGCTACGTAAAGGATTTTCATTTCTCGTTTTCTTAACACTTATTTCTACAGTGTTAAATGGGCAATCTGTATTGGGTGACGAAAAAGCATATGATGGCGTTTTTAAACGAGAGCATATTGCGAGCAGAAAACCCATTCCATATGCCCCAATTAGAGAAGCCGATGTTATGTGGAAAAGACGCATTACTCGCTACATCGATTTAAGAGAAAAAATGAACCTTCCGCTTTATTTCCCAATTGGAAATGATGTGAATGGGCTGAGAAGCTTAACTAATGTTCTTTACAAAGCTGTTACAGAAGAAGTTTCTCTTAGGGTTTATAGTAATGCTACTGATGATTTCTCTGTTGAACTTACTCCAGGTGATGTTAAAAAAATTACCGAGAAAAGTTCTGAAAGAACCGTTCCAAGTATGTTAGACCCATCTGTTGATACCACTATTACCGTAACCGAAAGCTTTAGTCCTAATAAAGTTAAAAAATTGATGATAAAAGAAGAGTGGTTTTTTGATAAACAGCGCTCTGTTTTAGATGTTCGTATTTTAGGGATTTGTCTTTTATATGAACAGGAAGATAAAGACAAGGGGGACCAGCCGCTTTTCTGGGTGTATTTCCCTGAAGCTAGAACATTGTTAGCAAAATACGATGTGTTTAATCGTCAGAATCCTTCTGAACGTAGATCTTTCGACGACATTTTTTGGAAGCGGCAGTTTAGCAGCTACATTGTAAAAGAAGAGAACGTTTATGATCGATCAATAAATGAATACAAAAAAGGTATGGATGCGCTTTTAGAGTCAAATAGAATCAAAGATGACATTATCATTTTTGAACATGATCTCTGGGAGTTCTAAAGATAATTCTCAATTTGTTTAACCTCCACGCTTACACAAAAAAGGCTTTCCAAAATGGAAAGCCTTTTTTGTTTTGATATTGTTATGCGCTATACAAATTCTTCTCCCTTTTCAACCTTTACATTGGTTACCATTTGACGAATCTCTTGTTCATCTTCCATTTTACAAATGAGCAAAATACCATCCGACTCAACCACAATAAACCCTTCAAGACCCTGAATAACAACTAGCTTTTCTTTAGGAACACTGACAACACAGTTTTTAGTGCTATTGACCATTACTTGCTTCCCAATAATTGCATTTCCATTTACGTCTTTGTTTGAATTTTCATACATCGAGCCCCAAGTTCCCAAGTCGGACCAACCAAATTCAGAAGGAATTACAAAAACATTAGACGCTTTTTCCATGATAGCATAATCAACAGAAATATTAGTGCATTGAGCATATGCTCTTTCAATAAATGCAGATTCATTTTCGGTGAAGTAAACATCGCTTCCATCTTTAAAAATCTGATTCATTTCGGGCAAATGTTGTTCGTAGGATGAAATGAGTGATGACGACGAACAAATAAATATTCCTGCATTCCAAAGAAAATCACCGCTCGATAAAAAAGATTTAGCCAATTCAATATTGGG
>CAXNGM010000030.1:0-12027 GCA_964201695.1 Bacteroidia bacterium
TCTTTGATACATTTGTGAATCCTATCCTGCTAAAACTTATAAAGCATTTGATAAGACACACAAAGCGAACAAACAAACTCGATAAAAACAAAAATGAGGACATTAAACAAAGAACTACAAAATTCGATTACACCAGCAATGGCTATAGATATACTTAAAGAAGGGAATAATCGATTCGTAAATAACCTTAAAGTAAACCGAAACCTTCTGCAACAGGCAAATGAAACTTCAGACGGGCAACACCCTTTTGCAGTAATTCTTAGTTGCATTGACAGCAGAACTTCTGTAGAATTGATTTTTGACCAAGGACTTGGAGACGTCTTTAGTATTCGTATTGCAGGAAATATATTAAACGAAGATATCTTAGGTAGTATGGAATTCGGTTGTAAAGTAGCCGGTGCTAAAGTCATTGTTGTTTTAGGACATACAAAATGCGGAGCAGTAAAAGGCGCATGCGACCATGTTGAAATGGGTAATCTGACTGCCTTGCTTACTAAAATTAGACCTGCTGTTGATGACGAGAAAACGACAACAGAAAATCGTACTTCTGCCAATGGAGAATTTGTAGAAAAGGTTGCTGCACTTAATGTGAAACGAACTGTTAAATCGATAACAGAACGAAGCCCTATTTTAAAAGAAATGATTGAAAGCGGTCAAATTTCTATCGTAGGTGGTTCACATGACATCACAACTGGCAAGGTCAATTTTTATGATGACATGATAACTCAATAAACAATATTATCAAGAGTTCTGCATATAAAACGCCTGGAACATTAATCTACTTCAAAAAACTTGGACTTTCAAAATCTAGGAAATCTCGATCACCAAATCCCAATCGTATTTAAAAAATCTAGCTCTTATCGGTTAGTTAAATATTCTATCTTATTTATCCTTTTCATTATAAACGATATGTTGATGAGGAAATCTTATAGTTAAATGTAAGATATTTCCAATCTCTTAACATGCATTCGCTTCAGCGTGATCAATTAGAAAGCTTAAAAACTTCGCTAAGGCAAAACTTCTGAAATTTCAAGCAATCCACCGGGAATTTGTGTTGTTTCGGTGTAGAGCAAATCCTTGTTTACATATACGGAGATGCTTGTTATGCCAATTCCTGTGTTGATAGCAGAAAGAAATACATTGGCGCCTTTCGAATGTCTAAAAGAAACTTACCAGCTTCCAGAAACGGTTTCTTGTCGCAACGAAGGTGTAACCATTGTGTATGCAATTAATGCTGATCCACTCGAATTCACTCGGTATTCAACTCTTGGATGTTCCTCCTTGGAACAAGAAATGAGCATCAAAGACGCCAAAATAATGGTTAGGATTGTCTTCATAAATTTTATTTGAGAAACCCTTGTCAACAAATAGGCCGTCATAATTGCAGATTCATAAAATCTAGTATTTAATGCTAGTATGGCTTTAGTTTATTGAGGGCATCCATAATCGACATTCTTTGTTAAAATTTAAAAAAGTCTAAATATCATTTTTCCTACTTAAAGAATTTACAAAAACTGCAACTTCCGCATAATTTGAGCATATTTTGATGAGAGGACTAAGAATTTGTTCGGCTTCTTTTGCTTTAAAATATCAAGCAGCAAAAAACCAATGCATACTATTTAAAATAGCGTTGTAAAGAGAACAGAAAAAAAGAGTATTAAATAAATAAATCGTATTATTGTATAACATTAACCAGCAGTAAAAAATAAAACAAAATGAAAAAAAACGTTTTAATTATGGTGTTAATGGCAATTAGCTTTGCTCTTTATATCACATCTTGCTCAAGCAATAATCAAGAGCCAAATGAAGAAAAAACTACGGTTACTGTAAACCCCGAAGACGTTGTTAAACATGGCGAATACCTTGTAACCGTAATTGGCTGCAACGACTGCCATTCTCCCAAAAAAATGGGTGCCAACGGACCCGAAATTATTCCTGAATTAATGTTGTCGGGGTATCCTTCAGACAGACCGATTATAAAATTTGATAGTAAGTTGATTAAAGAAGGTTTTGCCATGTTTTATCCCGACCTAACTGCTTCTGCCGGACCTTGGGGTGTTTCATTCGCAGGCAATTTAACACCTGACGAAACAGGGATAGGCAACTGGACAGAGGAACAATTCAAAAAGGCAATAAGAGAAGGTAAATTCAAAGGTTTAGACGGTGGGCGAATGCTTTTACCTCCGATGCCTTGGTATAATTATGAAAGTTTAAAAGATGAGGATGTTCATGCAATATTTATGTATTTAAAAAGTATCAAACCTGTTGAGAATATAGTTCCAGCACCCGTTACTCCTGACAAAATGTAATGAGAGATTTATTTCTATATGGTTACCTAAAATGAATTATTGAACTTAATAGATAAGGGAAAAACCTGCATTTAAAGGGCCTAAAAGAGTTGGTAAATTTACCACGGAACTACCTTCGGCACTGAGACACTTGAAAAAATGAAAATAACTTATTTTATTTTAATCACAATATTCGCTATTGGCAATTTAGGTTGCCAAACTCAAACAAAAAATAAAATGGAAATTAAAAACCCTCTAATATGTGACCCTGCAATTGGTATTTGTGAGATACCAACTAACAAAACAAGTTCAGCAAACAGCAGTTTGGAAAAAGTAAACATAAAACCTATAAAAATAATTTATTATACCGACCCTATATGTTCTTCTTGTTGGGGCATTGAGCCACAACTACGAAAGCTAAAATTAGAGTATGGAAACAATATTGAGGTTGAATACAGAATGGGAGGTTTACTTCTTGATTGGAGTTATAATAGTGGAGGAATTAGCAAGCCTTCTGACGTAGCTCATCATTGGGACGAAGTAAGCATTTTTTATGATATGCCCATGGACGGAGACGTTTGGTTAGAAGACCCATTGCATTCGTCTTATCCACCTTCAATTGCATTTAAGGCCGCACAAATACAGGACAATGAAAAGGCAATTTTGTTTCTTCGTGAAATACGAGAAATGGTTTTTCTTCAAAAAAAGAACATTACAAAATGGGAATATTTAGAATTAGCAGGAAAAAAGGTTGGGCTTGACATTATTAAGTTTAAAGCCGATTACGAAGGAAAAGCAAAAGAACTTTTTGAAGAAGATTTGAAATTTGGTAGAGAATTAGGCGTAAGGGGCTTCCCGACAATGTTTTTTACAGACTCAATAGGAAATAAAGAAATTGTTTATGGTTCAAAACCATACAGCACTTTTGAGAATGCATTGGTTAAATTGTATCCTTCTGCGACCAAAAATATTTATGACAAAACATGGAATACAGTATTTTCAAAATATCAATCATTGACAGCAAAAGAATTTTCCGAACTGACAGGAAAACCACGAAACGAATGTGAAAAATATTTGGACGACCTAACTGCAAACGGAAAATTAGAAAAACTTACAACAAAAAACGGTGCAATTTGGACGTTAAAAAATACCAGCCGCTAAACAAATCGTTACCTCAAATTGAATTTTAGAGGTTAATTTAACATTCCAAACAGTTCAATGTTTACTCCTGTATTTATCAAAATTACCTTTATCAAATAAGTCATACAACAATTTGCGGAGTGAGCAAGCTTCTAAGAGATACAATATTCTATAAAGCCACAGCAACCAACAGCTTGCACATGCAATATTAACTAATTTTGTCATTCAAATTTATCGAATGCTAAGAAACTTAATCTTTACCTCATAATTCTGCTTTCTAACAGTTGTTTTTAATGCACAATACTGTACCCCAACCTATACAAATCAAAATGGGGATGATTTCATTAACGGATTTGAATTAAACAACGTCGTTAATAACAATTCTGGAAACAGTGGTGTTGACGGATATATTGACTATAGTCAAACATTACCTGCAATTGAATTGGTGATGGGATCGCAATACGAAATGTTTTACACAGGTGGTATCTATAATTCTGATAAATACAGAGTGTGAATCGACTATAATCACGATAATGATTTTAACGATGCAAACGAAGCAGTGGCCAATGGAACAACATCATTGTCGTATCAAATTATTCAGCTGCAATTTACAGTTCCTGCGGGCATTCAACCGGGTGTTACACGTTTGAGAATTCGTTGCGCTATTGGCAATCTGACATTCCTCGCAAATCACGATTCGAATTGTGAAAGTGGGTCGTTGGGAGAAAATAATTTGAATGATGAAATCGGGCAACCTTTATTCTGGTGGAACTCTCAAAGTTCATTATTGAATTGGAGAAATATACCAATGGAATTTATGAATCATTCGGCTTTCGTGTATGATTTAAAAGGAGCAATTGTTTGCATATTTAACGTGAATTCCGAATCCTCTTCAATAGGCATTCCCATTCAACCTGATGGAGTTTATTTGGTAAGAATATCCTCTAAAACTGATTGTATAACTCAGAAATTAGTATTGCGTTCTGCGGAATAATTTGGGTATTGTGCTTAATTGAAACATTGTCGAATTTGTTATATTCGTAAAGCCTAAAACATCGCTTCCAAAAATCCAAAACAAATTGATAAAAACGATCCCCAAATCGGACAATTTCATCTTGTATCTTATTTCATCCTTAATGAATAACCGAAATGTTGATTAGGAATTAGGACATCTTATTGTAAATGGTCTGGCTAAAAATTCAAAAAAATCTAAAACTATTATAATGAAAAATTATCTAATCCTAATTTTAACATTTACATTTTACACTCTCAATGGACAAAACGAAATTACGTTTAAAGAGCCTTTAAAAATTGTCGCAATTGAAAAAGTTAATTCTTATATAAAGAAAGGGACGGATTTAAATGCTACTGGTATGAAATTTATCGATGAAGATGGATTTGTATACTTAAAAGTAATTGCAAAAAATATTGATGGAAGTCCAGCAAATTTTGAATTTAAAAAAATTAACAGTTTTGAATTCAAAGAAATTGATAACATAGACAAAGCTTGGGATAAAAATCTTTTAACAAATGGCACATACTCAAATTTATTAACCAAAGGCTTTCAATACGAGTTAAGAAATGAGTTAAATAATGAGGCGATAGAATATATAAATACTTTAAGCACATATGATCGTTTTTTTGATGATGAATATTTCGAAGATTACCTTTATACATTAATAAATAAAATTCATTCTGGTATTTTAAAGGACAAAAGACCTGGTAATATTTTCATTAAAATCATAAAAGACCATGAACCCAATGCCTTTGCATTACCAAATGGTTGTATAATAATTTCAACAGGCCTATTATCAACAATTCAAAGTGAAGATGAGCTTGTGGGAATATTAGCTCACGAAATAGCACACTTTGCTTTAGACCATCAAATAATAAATTACAATAAAGAAATTGACAGGAAAAAGCGCGCTGAATTTTGGTCAACATTTGCAACAGTTGTTGCAGCTGGGGCTGACATATACTTAACAGCTAATAATAAAAATCATATTCCTGGGGTATTGACTGCATCTACGGCTATTGTTGCATCAGTATTTTCAGACGAAATCATTAATAGGCTTGGTGTTAAATACAATCAAGCCCAAGAGATTGAAGCTGACAACGCTTCTAAAGAAATATTATCTGTTTTGAAATATAATAATTTGGGGTTGTCCGCAGCGCTTCAAAGAATAAAAAACTATTGTATCATGACTGGCAATTATTTGGCATTATCAGGAAGTGGTACACATCCAAGTCTTGACAATAGAATAAATCAGTTGGGAACTTTAGAAAGTCTTGAATCTTTTGTACAACCGAATTTTCTGAAGAAAGTATCATTAATTAATTCGTACAATGCTTGGATTGAATTATGGTATTTTGCTCATCATATTGCAGCGAATGATTTAGCAAGTAGAAACATTGCAAATGGTGTTGCAACCGAATCTGATTATATTGTTAAAGCTGTAGTTAAAAGGCGTCTATCAAACTCTCAAGAATCGAATGAAGAAGTTATCAATCTCTTGGGCAAGGCAAAGGCATTAAATGTTACTTCTTATATACTTCTAAATAAAGAAGAAGGAATAACATATATTCGTTTAAATAAAAAGACTGAAGCTAAAAAAGCATTTCAAACTTACTTAACATTATTAAATGATCTTAAAGACAGAAACGAAGTCAAAGAGCTAAAAAACATTAATAAAGGACTTGAAGATGAAATAATTTGGACTAAAAAAATGATTTTCAAAGTTGATAATTTGTAAATCGGACACATTAAATAAAAGCAGAACCATAATCAGCTCTCACCAGTAATTTGGGTATTGTGCTTAATTGAAATTTCATGCCACTATTGCTCTAGTTTACTGTATACTTAATATTAATGTACAAATTTCATTAAATTATTTTCATCTATAAGAAAAAACATTGTACCATATGAATTATTTGCATTATAACGATACTCAACAATTTGAATAGTTTTGTAATCACTCTTTGATTCTTTTAATTCAATGGCAGAAAACCCAATTATGTCAAAATTGAAATATTCTAATATACTAAAATAGGTTTTATCGTATTCAGTTAAAAATACATAATATTTGAAAAATGTGTCAAATTCAATAGATGGTGTATTTTTGTTTGGTGTAAAAACAAATTCATTATTATTGAAACATTTGCTGAAATTAGTTAATTTAATTTCATCTACTTCAATTTTTTCTCTATATCCATTAATACCATTTCTTTCTGGAATTGATAAGTAAGGAATTTTAAGAGAGTCTATAAAAGATATCTTGAGAAAATCCAAACCAAAATATGTTGGTTTCTTTTCAACCTCATTACTTTGGGATTTAAGAATCAAAGAAAATAATAAAAAAATATTAATGAGATATTTTGATTTCATTTTACTCGATTATTAATGGTTTATTTAATGATACTCGATTATTATTTACAATAATAAAATATCTTGTTTTCGCAAACTGATTTAAAAATAAACTGAAAATAACTTGCAATAACTAATGATTCTGCTTTAAATATTTGATTTTAATTTTACTGTCTTTTTAAAACTACAATTAGTGCATGCCCTAGAAGGAGTTAATTTAAACTACCTCTATCAACGCGCAATAAAAAATGATTATTGTGCTTAATTAAAAAAATGTCTTCTTTTGCTACATTCGTGCTGCTTAAAACATCTCGTTCATCCAATCCCAAACTTCTGGTTGTGCGTGGAACGTTATGTGATATTTTTATGAAAAAACTTAAAATAGACAACTATATCGGCTGCATCGTTGGAGGCGCAATAGGTGATGCTCTGGGAGCCCCAACCGAATTCATGAGATTAGATAACATACTTGAAAAATATGGCTCAAATGGTGTAAATGACTATGTTGAATACGATAATGGTTTTGGAGAAATTACTGATGACACTCAAATGTTGTTATTCACAGCGGAAGGCTTATTAAGGTCATGGCATAGAGCTACAATAAAAGGAATTTGGGGTGCCTATTCTACAATCTGCTACGAATCATATTTAAGGTGGTTGAAAACACAAAATGATTGGTTTGGGGATAATGCGCTTTGTCATCTGAAATTAGACGGATGGTTAATTAATGAACGCTTTCTTCACAAAAGAAGAGCACCAGGAGCAACTTGCCTTTCAGCATTGCGGACAGGCATTCCCGGAACCTTAGAAAATCCAATCAACAATAGCAAAGGTTGTGGTGGTATAATGCGAATTGCTCCTGTTGGTCTTCTATTTTATAATGATCCTGAAAATGCATTTAAAATTGGAAATGAGTTAGCCGCAATGACTCATGGTCATCCAAGTGGTTATTTGTCAGCAGGATATTTAGCAGCTTTAATTGCATACATTAATAGTGGTAAAAATTTAATGGATTCTATAAAAGAGACTAGCAAACTACTTATAACTTATGATCAGCATGAGGAAACATTAGCATCAGTAGAAAATGCTCTTGAACTGCATGCGTTGCATAATCCAAATTATAAACAGCTAGAAACCCTTGGTGAAGGTTGGGTGGGCGAAGAAGCTTTATCAATAAGCTTGTATTGCTGCTTAAGTTATGAAAACGATTTCGAAAAAGCTATTAATTTGGCAATAAATCATAGTGGTGACACAGACAGCACAGGTGCTATTACTGGAAATATTTTAGGCTTACTTCTAGGTGAAAAAGCCATCCCAAATAGATGGATAATCAACTTAATGAATTATCAAACTATTAAACAAATTGGAGAAGACATTCATACAGAAGTAAAGGGCAATGGATATGATCAATTCGATAATGAGTGGGAACAAAAATATCCAACCTGTTAACTTAACATCATATAACAGCTCTCTCTAATAATTTGGGTATCATGCTTAATTGAAACATTAAAGAATTTGTTATACTTATGCTGCCTAAAACATCGCTTTCCATAAATTTAAAATTAAAGGATAAAAACGAACCCATATCATACAATTTCATCTTGTATCATCCTTATAATATAACCGAAATGTTGATTCGGATATATTGCGCACAGTCGCATACCCTCTTCGGGTTACACTTGTGAGCTGTTATGGGCTGTTATAATTTCATTATCCTTATTCAAAGCGTTTTGCATATTTTTCAACTGTCAACCCTTTAAACATTATGGTGTCACCCTCTCCGACAATGAAATACTTGGGAATAGATTTGTCAATTAATTTGTAAGTATTGTCAGCATAAACAGCATGTCCAAAGTCACAATTATCACGTCCTTCAATGGTCGTTACTTTAAGTTGGTCTGAATTAAATTCAAATTTTAATGAGCAATTTATATTGTAATCATCATTTTTTGAGTAATAAGTTCCAATATTATTTTTAATTATCATTTTCCCAAACAGTTGTCCTAAGTTATATGAAGGAGCACCCCTACAAATATCAAGGAAAAAGAGAGCAGAATTGTCTGTGAAAGGATACACAATTAATGACCCAACTGGACCTTTTTCAACATTGTCTCCAAACGAATAAGTCCCACCAATATTCAGAGTTTGTATAATTTCCGTTTGCTGTTCGATTGTAGTTATTGAATCTGTAGTATCAAACGATTTGTTTTTACCATTGCCTGAGTTACCACAACTACAAATTGTCAAAACGGTAACAAAATAGGAAATCGTCAAATTGTATTTAGTTGTCATGTTGATATCGTTTTCGTATCGTTTTAAAATTGCTTATAATGTTCGTATGCAGGCGATTTCAAACCCTGCGGCAAGGCTAAAGTGCTGTAATGGCTCATTTTCTATTTAATATATACTCTAATCGTTCATTAGAAGACATACCAATTAAATATCCTTTTATTTTACTTGTGATTAAACCTTGATCATTAACAGAATATATTGAGGGTGAGCTTTTGGCATGCAGTTTCTTTGATATTCTTCTACATTGAGATGAAACTATTAAATTCTTTCCATTATATTTTAAATTGTCGTTACTACATTCTCCTATTACTATTCCATCCAATGGTTTCAAACCAAATACTTTTCTTGTATTAGACCAATTATTAACTTCATTTGAATTGAATTCAATAATCTGAGAGTTTGTATTCTCTAGTATAAAAATCATTTGAAATGAATCATCAACATTTGATTCTTGACAATCTTTGATAAATTGCATAAAGGGAGGACAACCAATATGTCCGATAACTATTAAAGATTTTTTGTTTTTGAAAATTGAATTATTAATTTTTTCTGAATGAATAGAAAGATATTCAAAATCAGGAAATTTCTTTGTTTTGAAAGAACATCCAAAGAATGTAAATGTGAATATTAAAATAAATGTTGTTAACTTTTTCATGAACTTGTGTCTAACGTTCCGTGAACAGGCAATCGTAAACCTATGATGCGTCTGCGGATGGATTAATACTCTTGAACACCTTTAAATGGGCTAGTTTTATTCTTTTATTATTTTAAATGATTGTTTCAAATTCTCTCCCACACTTAACAAATAAATACCTCCAGATAAATTACCTAATTCAATGATTGTGATCTCAGAAGTTATTTTTCCTTCTAAAATTACTTTACCTATATTATCATAAACCACATAAGCTGAGCCTAAAAGCTTTATGTCTGCTCTTAAATTGATTACACTTTGAGCTGGATTTGGAAAAATAGAAAAATCATTACTACTTATTTCATTAATTCCTACAGCGCCACAACCAACAGAAGTTAGTAAGCTAGCTCTGGGCGCAGCAATGGCTGTAGCTCTAATTCTATCTTTCTGCCCTTGTGTAAACCTGTTAACTAAAGGGCAATAAGACATATAATTATACCGGCTGTTATCCCAAACACCATCCGAAGTACATGGATTAGTTGCAATGCAATCGCCTTGTTTATGAGGTGGCGTATCGCATACACGATCTCCATTTATAAGACAATTCGTATCTACTGGACAAGAAATATTACCACCATCACCATTGAATGTATGATAAAGAAAAAAACCATGGCCAACTTCATGAGGTAATGTCCCACTATTACTTGTCATAGAGGTGGAAACAATAACTAATCCATCATAAAGACCCCCAACTGGATACGATGCATATCCAACAAAACCACCATTACATATTTCGCTAACTACCCAAATATTATAATAGTCAGAAACAGGCCATCTGCTTAAGTCTTTTATAGCAATTTCGACTGCTCCGCTGCACGAATTACCCGTTGGTGCTATACCATTTGCTGAATAATTTGCAACATTAGAACCATCAACCCTATTGATACCGTTGGTTGAATTACCGTTTGGGTCTTTAGTTGCAAGGCAAAATTCCAATTCAACATCAGCGCCTAAACCGTTTCCATTTCTAAAGCGTGAATTAAGTCCTACAATAGCTTGTTGAATTTGAATATCCGAAATATTCGAACCTGTTCCAATTGACTCACCTAGATGAATAACATGAACAACAACGGGAATGGTGAAAAGGGCAGATGATAATTTATTATTTTCTTGATTTTGAGTAATGGCTTCAACTTGCGATTCAAGGGTAAGAATTTGCTTCCTATAATCAGAATCAGTCTGCATACGATTTGAATGAATGTGATCCGTCAAGCATTCAGCACTTTGCCCCTTACTCTGCATTTGAAAAAATAAAAGGGAAATTATTAATAGAATTAAATTTGAAGTTATTTTCATTTTATCTCTTGTAATAGTATACTTGTTTGGTCATTTCAGATTCAACCCCGGTTTCTGAATTGTTTCCTGTCTGAAATTTTCTCTTAGTTCTTGTCCTTGTAAATGCTTGTCAAGAAGTGTAAAGTTACTATTTTTCTTTTTTGTCCACTATGTCGATTTCTAAAACTTCAGCAATCAGACAGTATACCTTTATATCAATTGAAAAAAACGAAAAATACTTGAACTTAATACAACAGTTCTAAAAAATATCTAGTTCATTACAGCTATTTTTTTCTAAGATTATCAAACCAATTATACTACCGATTTATTTATCTTTTCTGGCTTTCATTGTAAGCTATTCTTTCGATAGTTTTATAAATGAAGTGTGAAATAATGGATCAAGTAAAACAGTGTCTAGCTTGCAATTCTAACAACCATGAACCTTTCGTGCAAACGTCTGCTATGATGTATCAGCATTCGCAGGAGAGGTTCAACTTTGACCAATGCCATGATTGTGGGCTCGTTTTCTTAAACCCTCGAATTCCCGAATCAGCATTGGGGCAATTTTATACTTCGGCCTATTTGCCTTATCGGATAGAAGAAGCCTGGGGCAAATATGCATTTCTGGTAAAACATGACCAACAAAATATTGATAATGCAAGGGTAAGTCGGTTAAAGAAACATCATACTTTAACTGCACATAGTCGCATTTTAGATATCGGTTGTGGTAAGCCGACTTTCTTAGCATGTTTACGCAAACAAACGTCAGCAGAACTTATAGGACTAGATTTTAGTGATGAAGGTTGGAAGAAAGAACAAGAAAACTATCATGGCATTGAACTTAGAGTGGGCGAAGTTGCCGACTTGCAAAATGAAAAGCCCGTAGATGTTATCACCATGTGGCATTATCTAGAACATGATTACCAACCGCAACAACATTTGCAAGAACTTCTGCAAATAGCACATCCGAAAACTCA
>CAXNGM010000031.1:0-11771 GCA_964201695.1 Bacteroidia bacterium
CGTTTGGAATGCCTTTCTGGGTCAACAAGCTCGAGTTGTTTATTCTTTTCCCTCAAATAATTGAGCACATTCCGAACACTTAAATCAAGTAAGCTTTTTTTATCGCCCCGTTGAGGTATGGTAATGGTTAAAAAATCGTCCTCCAAATCGGGCATTATCGGAACAATTATCTCACGGGCATTGCTGTCGAAGCGTTGACGCATTTCACCGATGGCAATGCTTAGTAATTCCTCCGGTTGCTCATCCAAACGTTTTTTTAATTCGAGGGTAAATGCTTGCACGATGCTGCCTTCAATGACTCTTAGGTAATTTACATACGCAACTTTTTCTTCCGAATGAATGGAAAAAACATCCACATTATGTATGCTTGGATTTACAATGGTCGATTTGCTTTTGAATTTCTCAAGTAATTCGAGCCGCTCTTTTAAATCCTGTGCCTTTTCAAATTCAAAATTGCCGGCATACTCCATCATCTTGGAACGAATACCTTTCATTAAATCACCAATATTACCCTTTACAAGTTGCCGGATTTCTTGAATAACGAGGTTGTAATCTTCTTCAGTTTGATAGCCAACACAAGGAGCTAAGCAATTCTTAATATGATACTCGAGGCAGACTTTAAACTTGCCACTTTGTATTGCATTGGGCTCAAGAGCGAGGTTGCATGTTCTTCGTTGATAAAGATTGTGAATAAAGTCAAGTAAGGCGTACATCACTTTCCCATTTGGATAAGGACCAAAATACTCGGAGCCATCTTTGATCAATCGCCGTGTCGGGAAAATTCTTGGAAATCGTTCTTTTTTAATGCAAATCCAAGGATAGGTTTTGTCGTCTTTTAATAGAATATTATAACGAGGTTGGTATTTTTTGATGAGGTTATTCTCCAACAATAAAGCATCGAGTTCGGTATCAACCACAATGGTTTTGATGTCTGAAATTTTCGAAACCAAAACCCGCGTTTTCCCACTGTCGTGATGGTCTTTATTGAAATAGGAATAAACCCTTTTCTTCAGACTTTTCGCTTTGCCAACATAGAGAATCTTCCCTTCGCTATCATAATATTGATACACTCCGGGTTTGTCGGGTAGGGTTTTTAAAATGCCCTGTACATGAATACTAGCATCCATTTTGAAAATAGAAGAATAGCTTATTAATAGAGTAAGAGTGAAAAAAGCGAGTCGATTTAATCAACGTTTGTATCGATTTCGTTTTTTAGGTTCGCGAACAACATCATCTCGTTTTATTCTTCTTGGACGTTCATCCAACAAAGCAAAATCCAATTGCTTTTTCACCAAATCGGCACGTTTTACTGTAATGGTAACTTCGTCTCCTAAGCGGTAACGTTTCTTGCTTTCTTTCCCAATAATGGAATAGCTTTCTTCATCGAAGAAATAATAATCGTCTGGAATATCACGCAAGCGAACTAATCCTTCGCATTTGTTTTCAATGATTTCAACGAAAATTCCCCATTCCGTTACTCCCGAAATAACACCTCTAAACTCTTCTCCTACACGATCTTTCAGGAATTCAACTTGCTTGTATTTAACCGAAGAGCGTTCTGCATCGGAAGCGCGTTTTTCTTGTTCTGATGAGTGCTTACAACGAATCTCCAATTCCGATTCTTGTTCCCAATTCCGATTGTCCATGTAGGCATCTAATAGTCGATGAACCATAATATCTGGGTAACGACGAATTGGAGATGTAAAATGGGTGTAAAATTTAAAACCTAAGCCATAATGCCCGATGTTCTTTGAAGAATAGATCGCTTTTGCCATTGTGCGAATAGCCAAAGTTTCAATCACATTTGCTTCTCCCTTCCCTTTTACTTCTTTCATCAAATCGTTCATTTGAAAACTGATTTGACCTTCGGATTGGAACTTGAATTTGTAACCAAACTGAGCCACAAATCGAGAGAACTCCATAAGTTTTTCTGGGTCTGGCTTATCGTGGATTCTGTAAACAAACGGTTTCTTGATATTCGAATTTCGTTTGTCACTTTCCTTTTTACCCATCGTTGCAATAAATTCAGCAACACTTCGGTTGGCAAGTAGCATGAAATCTTCGATTAATTCGTTAGCTTCTTGTTGCACTTTAAAATAAACTCCAAGTGGTTTTCCTTCCTTATCCAAACGGAATTTCACTTCAACTTTATCAAATGCAATCGAACCTTGCTGGTAGCGTCGAGCTCGCATTATTTGGGCAAGTCGGTTCAAGGTCAGAATATCTTCTTTTAAATCACCTTCTCCGGTCTCAATTACTTTCTGTGCTTCTTCGTATGCAAAACGACGAATCGAACGAATGACAGTTCTGCCAAACCACTGACTTTGAACCTCAGCATTGTCGTTTATTTCAAAAACTGCCGAATACGTTAATTTATCTTCATTTGGACGTAAAGAACATACACCATTGGAAAGATGTTCGGGTAGCATTGGTACAACACGATCTACCAAATAAACAGAAGTAGCTCGTTTGTATGCTTCGTCCTCGAGAATAGAACCGGGTTGAACATAATGCGAAACATCCGCAATGTGAATCCCAATTTCCCAATTTCCATTTTCAAGTTTTTGAATGGATAGCGCATCATCGAAATCTTTTGCATCAACAGGGTCGATTGTAAAAGTGGTAATACCTCTAAAATCGCGACGTTTTTTTATCTCTTTTTCTGGAATATCATTTGGAATCTGGTTGGCGGCATCTTCAACATCTTGCGAAAATTCATAAGGAAGTTCGAAGTCGAGCATGATGGCATGCATTTCCACATTGTTATCGCCAGGTTTCCCTAGAACTTTCATAACCGAACCAAATGGATTTTTAGCATTTTCAGGCCAATCCATCATTTTTACCAATACTTTATCGCCATCTTTTGCGCCATGCAGCTCTCCAAGTGGAACAAAAATATCGATGGGCATTTTGGTGCTATCAGGAACAACAAAGGCAAATTTTGCACTCATCTGAACGATTCCTACAAACTGCGTTTTGGATCTTTCGAGAATCTCTACAACTTCTCCTTCTAGTTTTTTTCCTTTGCGACGTGCAAAAAGATGCACACGAACTTTATCTCCATTAAGGGAATTGAGCAAATAATTTTCACGAACATAAACATCTTCAGCACTTTCTTCGCTTACAATATAACCAGCACCTCCTGTTGTTAATTGAACAACTCCATCAACAAAACTACTTCCCATACTTGTATATCTGAATTTTCCTGGTTCGGGTTCATTGAGTTGAGTATTGGCAACCAGCAATTCTAATACTTCCATCACTTGAATGCGGTCCATCGGATCTGTGGCGCCAATTCCAGCACAAACATCTTTGTAGTTATGCATTTGTGTAGGTGCATTTTGGAAATACTTCAGAACATCGTCCAGCAATAATTTCACAAGTACTTTGTCTTTCTGCTTTTTATTCTTCTTCGCCATAGTGCGGATATTTCTGTAAAAGTAAACAAAGGAATCATGCAGTATTAAAAGTGCTGATTAAGAAATGAACAAGCATTTCTTTTATAAATTTTTAAAATGAAGCGTTTACATAAGCACTCAAACATATAATTTTAAGTATGTTAAATTTTTCTTCATCCAATCGAATCCAAATTCTTCAAGAAGCGCAATCCGAAATTTTCGACCTAGTTATTATTGGTGGAGGAATTACAGGTGCCGGGATTGCATTGGATGCCGCCTCAAGAGGATTATCTGTCTTACTATTAGAAAAGGATGATTTTGCGTCAGGAACGAGCAGCCGATCTACCAAATTAATACACGGAGGCCTTCGTTATTTGAAGCAGATGGAGTTTAATTTAGTGCGTCAAGTTGGAAAAGAACGTGCTATCTTGTATCAGAACGCCAAACATTTAGTTCGTCCCGAGCCAATGCTCTTGCCAATAATTGAAGGTGGTTCTCTTGGGAAGCGATCAACCAAATTGGGATTGTGGTTGTATGAATTTCTTGCAGGAGTTCCTTTGAATGAACAAAAGCGGATGCTCAATTCCAATGAATGTATTCAAGCAGAACCATTGTTGGAAAAAGCGATTATTCGAGGCGGAGCTTTATACACTGAATATAGAACAGACGATGCACGGTTAACGATATCTGTTTTAAAAACAGCAATTAAACTAGGAGCAAAAGCAGTAAATCACGCTTCCGTTATTGATCTGATTTATGACAATGGAAAGATAAAAGGAGTTCGAGTTCAAGAAAAATCGTCTAATGAGGAATTTCAAATTTTAGCTCGTACTGTGGTCAATGCCGCTGGACCTTGGGTTGATGAGATTCGATTAAAAGAAGGTCCTTTAGTTGGAAAGCAATTGCATCTTACGCAAGGGATTCACATTGTTGTACATCACAAAAGATTCTCGCTCAAGCAAGCAGTTTATTTTGATAGTCCAGATAAGCGGATGATTTTTGCTATTCCACGAGAAGGTTGCACATATATTGGAACCACCGATACAAATTTTGTAGGTGATAAGAACAATCCACAAGTTTCCGTTTCTGATGTTCAGTATCTTTTAGAAACCTGCAATCGCATTTTTCCAACCATTCATTTAAGTCAAAACGATGTGATTTCGAGCTGGAGTGGATTAAGGCCATTGATTCATGAAGACGGTAAAAGTCCTTCCGAATTATCCCGAAAAGATGAACTGTTTACTTCTCCTTCAGGACTGATATCAATAGGTGGTGGTAAGTTAACAGGGTATAGATTAATGGCAAAACGAGTAGTTGATGAGGTTGCATTAAAGATAAATAGCATAGAACGAAGATCTATTCCAAAATCACAAACCCATAAGGTGAAATTAAGTGGTGGTGATTTTACAGATGAACAAGATATCATTGAATTTAAAGACATTCTTTGCGGACAAGCTAAACAGGTAAATTGCTCTTACAATAAAATTGATGAGTGGGTTAATCGTTATGGAAAAGATGCCGAGCACATTGTTGAAATCGCCTATGTATTGTGGCCCGACATTTCAGAAAAAGAGTGGGTGCCAGATATTGCCGAAATGCATTACGCAATTAATCATGAAATGTGTTTGCACCCGAGCGATTATTTTGTACGCCGCACTTCCAACTTGTATTTTAATCGAGAAAATTTAATGAGAAAGTTCGAGATCCTTTATCCATGGTTTATTCAAATCGCACAGCTTAACAATGAATCCGCAAAACAGTATTCCGAACAATTTATCAATGAAATTAGTTTAGCACTAGATTTCAAATAAGTAAAAGGAATACTTAGGTTTTCTTAATATTGCACCGTGGAAAAAATATTGTTGAGTTATACAGTTCCCTTTATGGCAATTCTAATAGTGGCAGAATTGCTTTTTAGCCATTTTTACAACCGTAAATTATACACAAAGGGAGATACACTTATCAATTTGGTTTGCACTAGTTGGAATTTCTTGAACGATTTATTATTTCGTGGAATAACCTTGTTTGTTCTAATTTGGGTCAATTCATTTCAGATTTTTGAACTCTCTAACAAAGGAATAGTTTATTGGCTTCTGTTGTTTCTGGCGGAAGATTTAGCTTACTACACGCTCCATTTTGCCGATCATCATGTTCGATTATTTTGGGCAACACATTCCACACACCATTCTAGTGAAAAGTTCAATTTGACAGTTGCTATTCGATCGTCTGTTTTTCAGCCGTTTTACCGGTTTTTGTTTTTTATGCCAATTGCATTTTTAGGTTTTGATGCATTGGATATTGTATTCATGTATGCAGTAACTCAGGTATATGGATTTTGGGTTCATACAGAAATGGTTGGGAAGCTTCATCCTGCAATTGAGTATATTTTTGTAACACCTTCACATCACCGAGTTCATCATGCTTCTAATCTTAAGTATTTGGATTCGAATATGGGAATGGTTCTTATTATTTGGGATCGAATCTTCGGGACATTTGTTGAGGAGGATGAAAATGAGCCCATTAAATATGGATTAACACAGAACATCGAAAGTAACCATCCATTAAAAGTCGTTTTTTTTGAATGGAATAATATTTGGCAAGACATCAAAAAGGCTCCCGGAATTTCATTAAAAGTAAATTACCTAATTAAGCCACCCGGATGGAGTCATGATGGTTCAAAAAAGACATCAAGTCAATTAAGAAAAGAAGGATATTGATGTTAATTGCACTGACTTCGATTTTTTTTACTGACAACTTTATTAACAATTCATATTGCACGATATTGATTTTCAAATAGATACAATCGCCTTATTGTTATTCGCACTATAAGACATTTTATTTTCATGCAATCTTGTGAGTTTTTGATAGGAAAAAAGAAAAAACATTTTATATCTTTGCTTTATTGAGAATAATAATTAATACATATATGAAAATGCAAAAGTCACTTTTACTTACAATCGCTGTTTTCTTTGTTTCTGGTGTTATCAGCACTATTTTCGCTTCCGTTCCACCACCCCCAGTTCCTGTTATCATTCCAATTGATGGAGGTGTTTCCTTTCTAGTTGTTGCTTGCGCTGGATACGGAGCTAAAAAAATCCACGATTACAGAAAAGGAAAAGAAAAAAAGTAATCTACGTAGAGTAGTTTCTTTTTTATTCGAGTGGGAGGTTCTAAATCGATTAACTTATTCTTAGCTAAAATATTTGGCCTATCTTTTTTTTGGCTAATTTCTGAGAATTGGTTAAGTCATGTAGTTGTTTTTTATCATCATTTTTGGATTTATATTTATCATATTCTCTTAGTTATTCTTCTCAAACTAAGTGTATTTGTTTTCAGTTTTACTGATTATTCTATCCTTCATGGATACGACACATTATCAATTGTTGGTTCTTCCGGTGTCCGAATTGGAAATCCTTGTGTTGGTTTTGGTTTATTGTTCGGTTTCTTCGCCTTAATAGTATCTTACCCAGCTCCTTGGAAGAAAAAGCTGTGGTTCATTCCCCTAGGTTGTTTCTTGATTATTGTGATTAATGTAATCCGCATTGTATCGCTTACCATCTCGCAATACAAAAATGGGGAGTTCATGAAATTAGAACAGCACGATTTTTACAATTATATCGCATACGTTCTCATCTTTATTCTTTGGGTTGTTTGGGTAAAATTTGTTGTGCCTGAATCAGATGTTTTTGCTCCCGAAAAGACTTCTGATTCCAATTCCAAACTTGCTTAGTTTTTAATTTTATTGAACACTATTCCTTTTGTTGTTCAATCTCTATTTTGTTTTTAAAATAGTTCCCCCACTTTAATAGTACCGCCTTAAAATCATCTGGAAGCTCTGAATCAAAGTGCTTTTCTTCTCCAGTTACCGGATGAACAAATCCAAGTGATTTTGCATGCAGCGATTGCCTTGGAATGGCTTCAAAACAATTCTGTATAAACTGCTTATAAGATTGAAAAGTAGTCCCTTTTAATATTTTATCACCTCCATATGTGTCATCATTGAATAATGGGTGGCCAAGGTATTTCATGTGAACACGAATTTGATGTGTACGGCCAGTCTCTAATCGACATTCTACAAGAGTAACATATCCGAAACGTTCAAGTACTTTGTAATGCGTTATGGCATGTCTTCCCTGAGAACCATCAGGATAAACGGTAAACAATTTTCGATCGCGTATATCTCGGTCAATATGCCCCGTAATAGTTCCTTCTTCTGCTTTTACATCTCCCCAAACTAAGGCAACATACCTTCGTTTTGTGGTTCTATCGAAAAACTGTCTTGCTAAATGGGTCATAGCATATTCATTTTTAGCTAAAACCATTATACCAGAAGTGTTTTTGTCTAACCGGTGAACCAAGCCAGGACGAGGTTGTTTCTGCTGAAAAAGCGGAAGGTGTTGAAAATGATACAAAACCGCATTTATCAATGTTCCAGAGTAATTACCAAAACCTGGATGAACCACCATGCCCGGCTTTTTATTGATAATAATCACATCATCATCCTCATAAACAATATCCAAAGGAATATCTTCACCTTTCAATTCCCGATCTCTTGGTGGATGCGCAAATACAACTGTTACAACATCAAACGGCTTAACACGGTAGTTCGATTTAACTGGTTTCCCATTTACATGGATATTCCCAGCTGCCGCCGCATTTTGCAATCGACTTCTCGATGTATGCTCTAATCTATTTTGAAGAAATTTATCAATACGAAGTAACACTTGCCCTTTCTCGGAAACAATGCGCACATGCTCATACAATTCTTGATCTTCGTCAGGTTCCCACCCTGATTCATTCTCTATATTATCAAATTCATCTTCACTCATGTCACTCAATTCAATACCAACTGCTTGATTTTACCCAGTTTTCCTTCCTTGTTTCTCAATTCAATAAAATATAAACCGGCAGTTAAATACTCTTTTAAATCAATTGTAATTTGAGAAGTTAATTCATTCATTTTGAAAACAACTCTTCCAGAAACATCATATACAAACAACTGTATGTCAAATTGATTATCGGGAAATGTTAATGTTATAAAACCATTACTTGGATTTGGATACATTCCCCAATCCATACTTTGTATAGGTTTTACTCCTACATACGTATCTTGAAATTCTTGAAACAAAGGCCGTATCATCATGGTTCCTTCATTGGCTGAGTAGTTATACCAATTGCCATCTAGATTATAAAATATTCGATTAGAGTTATTGGTGTTTTTGTCAAAACCAATATTGATATCAAATCCTGTGTTTTGAGCCCATCCAATATAATATGAACCAGCTGGAAGGTAAATTGGATTTTCTAATTCGTAGGTAATAAAAACATTTTGACCATAATAATATGGAACGTGAACGCCTTCATTTACTAGAATTTGTCCAGGCACATTTGCTCCTGCTCCCCAAACCATTAAATAGAATGATTTGTCTATAATTGGTTCATTTACCCAGTTAAAATAAAACTGAATGGATTTTAAAGTGTCACCCAAATAGGTGTCGAATTTTTGGGCCGCAAATCCTCCTCCATTATTATTAATGCTGATGCGTTCTTCCGCACTTCCATCATCTAAAGCATAGTAATTACTTAAAATCTGACGGTAAATAGTCGTATCGTTTTCTGGAATTAAATCGCCTTGATTATCTTTTAAGAAGTGTTTAAGAACATATTCCGTCCAAGGTGTTCCTGGATTTTCATAGGTGTATTTAATTGCTTGTGTAAATTTATTTTCTTCCCTTGAGAAAATTGGTCCCAACAACGCCAATGATGAATCTCTTATTACATTTGGGAAATTGTAATTCTCAAAATAATACCCGTAGGTTTTAAAGTCGGATGCTACAGATTGGGTTGTCAAGGAGAGTTGAAATACTGTATCCATATTTGCCAAGGCATTTGGTAAAAAATGACTTAATGGAACCGACTTATAGTTATTCAATAAACTGCCTGCAGGATACATAAAACTATAGTCGAGTAGGGAAGTATCATTGAGATATCGGTTTCTATCCAAACGCACATAATCTAAATGCCAATGATCCCAACTTCCATTTAATTGTGCATAGTTTCGGAAACGAAATTGGAATCCTTTTTTGAGAAAAGCAGTGTCTGAAATAGGAACCATGACCTGTTCGAAATCACGTGCAAGTTGAGGATAGTCTTCTCCTTTTGAACTCCAGGACCAAGTCCATAGTGAGTCGTCAGGATTTTTAAATTCTAAGAGGAATGTATCTCTAAATTCAGGGAAATTTCCTAATCCTTTAGGTTGATAATAAAAACTTAAATAAAGCGAATCGGAAGCTGGATAATTTAGGTTAATGTAATGTGATGTTAACGTATCTGCAGCTCCTGTTTCATTGATTGTTGAATAGGGCACACCGAATAAATTCAATCCATCAAATGTAGCAACACCAATACTGGGTGGCTTCACGGCCATATGCTGGTTTATATAAACCGAATGGTCAAGCCATTTGGATTCTTCAGGTGAACGCGTTTCTTTTGAAAAATCATCTATAAATGGTAACTCGAGCGTATCTGTAAGTGATTTAGAATTCGATTTACTCAGATCCCACTTTGACATGTTCAAATTTTGAAAAATATTTGAGCCCAAAGGTGCTGTATACAATTGCGCATTAGCCATTTCGGAAATAGCAAATAGCAATATTATCAAGGTGATGTGTAAATTATGCTTATTCAAGACTGTCAATTTTTATGCGTGCTTGCTCCACTTTCTCATCCTCATTCGTTATCCAAATGGAAACTTCAGCTCCTGAATATAGTCCTCCCTCAGAGTCGTATGTTGGATTTTGTCTATACACACGTGCATTAAGTGTGTCATTATCCATGATATCGGGAACGATGTTTTTAAGTGTTAATTGCTTTTCTGATAAAATGTCACGGACTTCAGCTAAGGTCAATCCCAATAAATCGGGAACGGTTATGAGTCCTCCGCTTCCACCTTTTCCAAGTACTAAGTCTATTTTAGATCCCTTGTCAATCAGTGTTCCTGCTTTAATTGGTTGACCTTTGAATAGTTGTCTTATAACAGGTGGTAAACCTTCTTCATAGCGTAAATTTCCGACCTTCAAACCATAGGTTTCAAGAAGCGAAGTTGCTTGTCGTAATGATAAATCAATTAAGTTAGGCATGGCTGTTTTCTGGTTCAGCTTTGCATAAACGGTGAGGTAAATAAGGCGCTCTGGCTTCACTTTAGAACCCGCTTCCGGATCTTGATCGGCAACTGTTCCTTTTGCCTTTTCGATATTGTAAATTGAATCAACAATTTCATAACGAACGTTATGATCTTCAATAAATTTATCGAGGTCTTTGATATAAATCCCTTCAAAATCAGGTACCACAACTTCGTCTCCATGCTTTGTATAAACATTGAGAACGAGAAATGAAATTCCAAGTACCGTTAAAGCTACCAAACTGGAAACAATAAGATGTTTCCAAAATTGAGAAGATTTTAAAAGGGATTTGATATCCATATTAATTTGAATTCATGCGCTTCATCATGGATGATTGTTCTGCAAAAGTCATGATTTTTTCAATGAAATCGTATGGTTTATATCCATTAATTGCACTTTGATGAAAGATGCATGTAGCAGGTGTCATTCCAGGCAATGAATTTACTTCAATAAAGACAACTTCCACTTTTCCATTATTATGAATCCTTACAAAAGCATCAATTCTACAATATCCTTTTACATTCAATATAGTAGCTGCTTTTTCGAGCTGACTTTTTACGATTTCTGAAATCTCTTGTCGCCTTTTGGGTTCTTTTGCATACCGAGCTGGAGTTATATTCTGCCCTTGTCCCGCAAGGAATTTCTCTTCCAGCGATAATACTTCTCCTTCCGAAAGTGCTTCCGATGCTTCAAATAGTTCGTAAATTATTTTACCTGAAGAGTCAATATGAGTAAGCATGCCTCCTGTAATCTCAAGAAACGTTTCTGCACCATTTGCAGAAATCAAACTCTCTACTAAAAACTGCCGCTTCATTGGAAATTCTTCCTTCGGTTTTACTTTGAGCATCAACGCATCTTGTTCATTTAATTCCTCTTGTCTCCGAAAAATTAATCGTGAAAATGCACTGAATTCCTCTTTCGAATGTATCTTTTTTACAGCAGAACTACATCCATCATCAACCGGTTTGGCAATGAGTGGAAAGCCTATTGCTTCTGCTTTGTTGAGGATTTCATCTGAATTAACTTTCCAATTTTCTTCACTCACTAAAAAATGTTCCGCCACAAGCAAGCCATTTTCTTTCAGTAATTCATTGGTGCGATATTTATCAATTGTAATGCTCGAAGAATCTGAATCCGAACCATTATATGGCAATTCGACTTTGTTCAATTCAATTTGCAAAGCACCATCTTC
>CAXNGM010000032.1:0-11714 GCA_964201695.1 Bacteroidia bacterium
TTGATATAAAAAACACTAAGAAAAAATTCTGTTGTCTGCCTTGTAAAAATCAAGCTAATTATGCGTATCGAAATGATGTATATTCTTGGGAAGTTAAAATGCTTAAGACAAGAAATAACAATATTCAAATCCTGGAATATTTGTGGAACAAGAAGATTTTCACAATTCGGAAACAAGACTTAATAAAATTTGGATTCGAATTTATGGCAGGTTACTTATATATTTCTGATGATGAAGGCACTTCAATATTTCGATTTGGAAATATTGGTTTAAAACTGTTATCAAATAATCAAGCAGAACTCTTTGAATATAAAAACGATGAATTATGATAAAAATGAAACCTGCTAATATGTTTGATTTTTGGGCACCTACTGGAGGTGGTTCCAAGATCGCAGACTATAAAGGAAGTCAATCAACTACAATAACTATAGAAACTCCGCCAATCGTTCCTGGAACATACCAAATTGATTGTACACCCAATATGACGGGTGAGTATGTTGTTTCTGCTAAAAAAATTAACTGGGGTAATTGGATACTTGGAGGAATATTCCTCTTGGGTGCAACTGGTTTAATAATTTGGTACAATAGTGAAGAACAGAAAAAAAAGCGGAGAGATAATGATGATAATAAGTAATCTTAAACATCATTAGATACTGTATGACAACCGAACAAAGTCAACACATCAGTTAACAGGCAGAACAAGCATCTGCGGCGAACGATATTAAAACATTGATTCGCTTGAAAAAACTTGTGTTTAAGGACATACGCGAATCCGAATTCAAAATAGTTGAAGGTAACGAATGGTTCGTATCTCTTTTGACTAGCGATGAAATCTATGCCATCTATAGTCATCAAAGGTGATTTGCTTTATGATCATTAGAAACTCAAATTTTTGCGGCTGTGACATCATTGCGTCTGTTGAACTTGCCAGGCACTTTTTTTAAGGACGACATGTTAAAGTTGTTAAACCCATATGGTTCAGAACATCCACGGTTACCCAACAGGAAAATTAATAGAGCATCAAAAAATAATTGAACCGAAAGTTTATATATTAAAGTACATAAGAACTATTCGGAATAGGAAATTGCAAGTATATCTGCTTTTTTGGTCAATCATCTATACAATGTATATTTTGCATTATCAAAATCTGGCAATAAAAATTTTGAATGCCGTTGAAATCTGTTTTCGAAGTACTATTGATATAGTGTTCAACTTTGATTTTTATTGAGTTTTTATACAAAGGTATTTACTGAAATTCTTCACTTTTGGGTGATTAATTTTATTTTAGAAATCTGATTAATAAAAACTGCTATTTCTTAACGGTGTGAATTGATGATTTTGAACCTAGGTGATTTACTGTTTTGAAATCACGATTATTAAATAATTCTGTGATTTTCTTCTTTGATTTCTTATTTACTCCATTCTTTCTTTTAGATATTTTTAGTTTTTTCTTGAATTTAAACTTCTTGAGATTATTTGTTTTTAAGTCTATCAGTTGTTTGTGTTTATCGGGAAAAACCGACTGTAATTGACGAGATTTAACATATCTCCCATTAATTATACGTAACTTGATATACCTCTTCCTATCTTCTATAAATCCTCTTAACTTTTCAGATGGATTTTCTTTGAATATTCTTTCAAATAATTCATTAATCAAACTTTCACTGACTCCCAAATAACCAAAAAAATCCAAGAATTCATGAAGAAAGTCTGTGAGTTCTTGGAATGATTTTAAATTTAAACTTTTTATAAATCCAGGATCTTTTATAATATCCTCAACTTTTTTCTTTTCAGTTCCTTTATCTAGATGTAATTTCAATAAAATTTTCTTGTATTTGGGCAAGTGACCATTTTTTTGAACTATTCTATTTTCATTTATTGGATTTTCAGGAATACCTTTTTCCGAATCCTGTATATTTTTGGGGTTAGTCATATTATCATTTTCTTAAGTTTTCAATCTCTGATGTTTAGACAGTTAAACTTGAATTCTATTACATTGATAAAAAAGACTTCAATGAAGTACTTCATTGGAGGGTTATTGATATTGTTGTACGATGTCAGATAATTTCAGATATGTTGACATTTTGATTTTCAAATCCGAAATATAGCATATTTGACTAAATTTTCGTGGATTTGCACCCTAAAAACCTTTAATGAATCGTCGTCAATATCATCAAAAATGGAAAACATAGAACTATCAAAAAGACTTATCGAATTAGAACTACGTCAGGTAGTTATCATCCAATCTCTCCAAGAGATTTCGCAAATGTCTAAAACTCTTGAATGGAAATTGTGGGGGAGACTCTTCAATGAAAGAATCAATCAATTGAACAAAGACCTCAAGAACAGAGAAATTAAAGATTTGTAAGAACCAATTCTTGAGAAGGTCTATTATAGAGTTGTATTGTGAGATTTAAAACGATTTCGTTTTTAACTCAACTATAAATAAAAGTCATTCCCATAAAAAGTTTTCAATGAATAGTTCATTATCGGCATTTAACACACGGCAGGTCAAAAGTCATATTTTGTTTAACATGAAATATTTTTTAAATTTGAGCTTTATGAATTCGTATAGGCATTTTAGGTTTAAATGCTTTCTTCAAACACAAGAACAGTTGTTCCACATTTTTTTTCAGACACAAAAAATCACGATTGAATGATAATTGGACTTGTAAAATGGTTTGACCCAGACAAAGGATTTGGTGTTGTTGGAACACCTGACGGAGAAGATTATTTTCTTCACATAAATAGTTTTACAAAAAAACCAGAAAAAATATTAATAAAAACGCCCATTGCGTTTTCCCCGAAAACTGACAAAGCAAAAAATAAGAATTTCGCTGAAAACAGTCGATTAGTTGGAAATACTGAAGATTGGAAATTAATTCTTAGTCATTTAGGAAAGTCCGAAAACGTAAAAATAGAAGTAGAAGTTACAGGACGAGGAAAACGAGGAAATCCATACCACCATAAAGAAATACAATCGTTTAGTTTAATTGGTATTTCGTTAAAATATTTTTTAGTTGACAAGAGTGAAGAAGAAATATCAAATATCATTACTGAATATTTTGACACCGACTTAGGTGCAAAACAATTTATTTCATATTGCGATCTTATTGAAAAAAGACTTTCAAAGTATTTTTCAAATGAAAATGCGCCCAACATTTTAAACAATATATTTTCTCATTTTGGCAAAAATCTAAATGAGGAAATACTCTTTAATGTTTGGAAGCAAAAGAAGTTTAAATTCATTTCATACAATGAAATGGACGATTACGAAATTCCTGAAAGTGTTCTAAAAAAACATATTTTTGAAATCGGGAAACCTGAATTGAATCGTATTTTGAAATTTGGTTTTGGTTCAGAGTTCGTTGCTTATTATTTAGATTTCAAATTCAGCAATATTGAAAATCATACCTCTGCAGAAATTAGAGAACTATATCAATTCGTAGAATTTGATCCAGATACAGAACAAGAAAAAAGAAAATATCAACTTGATATTTTATACGCTGAAAGGATTGAAGTTACTTTAACTAAACAAGCAAACCAACTTGATTTAATAAGAAACAATGATGATTACAATAAATACAATCGTTTATTACAGCTTATTCCAAGTCAATTTACTGATAATGTCAAAAATAAAATAACAAAAGCAATTAATAATATTATTACTCTAAAGTGTTCAGACGAATTTAGATCAGAACTATGGCTTAAAGGATTAATTGAAGAAATGCCCTTTGAATATGTTTCCAAATATTTTTTTGATAAAGACACTCAAATAGATAAACGAATATCAATTCTTTCCAAGTTACAAACAAACAAACAATTTGAACTTTTAAAGAAATATTCTGACGAATATACTTTTGAAAAGAGTTTTTCCTTACTTGAAGGATTAGTAAAAAAAGAAAATTCACTTAGTGATTATTTTGACCTTTTAGAAGTTCTTTTTGATAGTGATTTTTGGCATGATAAAAAGAGCAATGAGATAATAGAATTATTCACTAACTACATTAATAATCAAAGCAATGATGAGCTAAAATATGAGTTATTCTTAAAAGGATTTGTAAAAAATGTACCTTTTAATATTGTTCAGAAAAACATACATCAACTTGAAAAAGAAGACTGTAAAAAAATATTTAAAAACATATCTAAAAATAAATCTTTCATTAAAGATATTTTAACCGAAAAAATAACACGTGACAACATAAATTCTTTGAATTGGCTTTACGATTTAGCGATTGAGTTTTTAGACCAAGAAAATTTCAACAGTTTTGATAAAAAAGTATTTGACACAATTGAACAATCAGAATATTTCAAATTTTGGGAAATAGGTAAAGCAAAAATATTCCCGCAAAATCAAGTTGAAGAAATTCTAAACGATAAATTTGAAAACTATATTCAAATTAAAAAATGGATTCAAAACAACGCAATAACAGTAGAGAGAATATCTGAATTTTTGTTGTTATATTTAATTAAAAAGGATGAAGTAACTGATAGAATTATTTTCAACAAACAGCTTAATCACATTAAATATTTGTTACAGTTAAGCGAATTGAATTTAGAGCAGATAAAAAATATTCAAAACGAATTTTATAATATAATCCTTTGGTTATTAGACAAAGACACTTATTTTAATTTTGAATTATTAAAATCAAAATTCATCTTTTTTGCCCCCAACGAGCAAGTAAGAATAATAAGAAAAATATTTTTTCTAAAAGCGAATGGTCAATATGATTTAACCATAGAAAAGTTAGAAGAACTTACAAGGTTTGATTTGGATTTATACAAAATAAACTTAAAATTCAATCCCGATATAACAATCGATATTTCAACTGACTTGGTTATTAAAGCGTTATTATCATATAAAGGAAACAATCGTTTCTTTGTTGAAAATGAACTTTTTACAGTTATATTGAATGACTTAAAACTTGATGAAACAAGAAGGTTTAAATTATCAAATTATTTTGAAAACTGTTTAGGCAGACAAACTGCGGAATTTAATTGGAGTAGAAATGGAGAAATTTCTAAAGTTAAATTTGGAGACAATAAATTTTATTTTGCCATTACTTTTGAGTACGATCCTGATATAGTTGAAGCTGTAAAATCTCTTCCTGGAAGGAAGTGGAATAATGAGACAAAAGTGTGGGGCGTTCCATCTCAATACGAAACAGAAGTTTTAAACTTTGCAAAAGAAAAAAGATTTTTTCTTAATATTGAAGGCAGCATCTATAGAAATAACACTCATTTAGCAGATTTTAAAAGGGAAGATATACCTAAAGGCATTTCGTTTTGCGAGGGTAGATTAGCAAACAAAAAACACGAAATGTTTAAAAATGAGTTTTGGTGGTGTGGCGGTCAGCCTTGTTTTAGCAAGTGCGAAACAATCCACAAAACTGATGAATGGGAAAAATATACATTACTTGACTTTTGCGAAATTTTAGGTTTTAATACCGATGAAACAAATAAAATGGGTGACTACATACCCAGAGGATATTATTATCAATTTATTGCTCTAATCAATCGTTTTAACAGATTACTTGACAGGTTGTATTGTGGAGATTGTAATCACATTTTATATCCATCAGATTTTGGAACAAGTCATTTTGCAGCTCATACAATTGTTAGATTTCAATGTAGAAATGATGATTGTTCAAATAATGATGAAATATATTTAAATCATTGTCTTAACGGACAATGCAACTGTATAATTGATAGCAGAATTTCAAAACGGTGTGACAATGGACTTATTATTTGTGATAATTGTGGTAGTTGCTGTTCACATAATATGTTAGAAAGGCGATTATCAAATTTAAAACTGACAGGTGGCTTCATACATAATAAATTAGTAATATGTGTGAATGAAAAGTTAGGACACTTAGAACGAGCCGAGTATTTTTGTTATAAATGCAAATCTGAAATGACAGAAATAAGTAATGATATTTTTGAATGTAAAAATTGCAATGTAAAATATGATACAACTAAATACAAATTTAAAAGACCACATAGAAACTTAAGGAAAACAAGTGCAAAAACAGGTAGTAACGGAAGTAATGAAGAAAGTAATAGCAAGGACTTTGACTTTCCATTTTAAAAAAATTGCAATCATATTTGCATTTTTCCCATTACACAAACCAACCCATCAGAAGTAAAGAGAGAGCTCCGGCTTTTAGATATTGTATTAATATTTTGGTTTTAAATTCTTTCTGCGCATTCAATAGGTACGTTAATCTACAATTATATATACATTCGAAAAATATGAAAATTTGGCAATAAATTTTTTTGGTATAATACGCCTTACTCTATATTAGGGGTCTTCATCAGGTTTGGCACACGCTACATTTAATTAAGCAATGATGACAAATTTCTTTGGCAAAAAATTTTATTGAGATAAAGTCCATATGTAAAAGTTAGGATTAACCCCATTTAATCAACGATTTTTACCTAAGGTAGGAGGGAAGATACGGAGGGGGGAGGACTAATGGGAGGGGGAAGGACAGACCGAAGCCTCCTATGATGGAGGAAAAGGAACCTATTCTAAGTTGTGATGATTTAATATTATCTGTCTCTGAATCAAGAACCAAACATTTCCTTTGGCAGATGATTGACCGGGAAACCATGTGTCATGTTTTACAAAATCGTGTGGGTTTTCTGACCTCAACTTGTCAAATATGATTTTGAATTCTGGCTTACTTATGAATTCAAACTCATCAAGGTATTTATAATAATTGGCAATCCATTCTGCTGAGGTCATAAATTTCAATAGGTATTGGCTAATATAGAGACAAACAATTGAAAATGAAAACCCTTGCAAAATGAATTACAAGGGTTTGCGGCTTCGGCGGGAATCGAACCTGAATCTATAATATATGAAACTTCAATTAGAAGTCTTATAAATCTCTGAGTAGAATTTTTACATTTGTTTTAAAGAGCGAGCAATTTTGAATTCGATTGCTCGGACTGATTAAGCCAATCAAAAACATACTAACTCATCGATTTTGAAAAATAAAGTAATCCTTCATGTGCCACATTCGTCAACTAATATTCCATTAATGGATGGTTATACTGTTGATGAAAAATTCTTAGCCAAGGAAATGCTAAAATTAACGGATTGGTATACTGATGATCTTTTCCATTCCGATGAGGATGAAATGATAAAAGCAGACTTCTCTAGAATATTCTGTGATCCCGAAAGATTTACGGATGATTCTCAAGAAGTGATGGCTCAATATGGAATGGGTGTTCTTTATGAAAAAAGTGATGAAGGTGAAGTTATAAGGAATGTAACACCCGAGCTCAGAGAACGAGTGTTGAATGATTATTATTGGCAACATCACAATAAATTCAGTGAAGCAGTTAATCAACAATTAGATCTTTTTGGAAAGGCACTGATTATTGATTGCCATTCTTATCCAAGCAATCCGTTAAAAAGAGACCTTGACAAGAATTCTAAGCGACCTGATTTCAATATCGGTACTGATTCGTTTCACACTCCTCAACATTTAATTGATCTGTCCGTGTCATTCTTTGAAAATGCCGGATATACATTGGGAGTAGATTGGCCATACAAAGGTTCCATTGTACCATTAGAACATTATAGTAAGAACAAAAACGTAATGACCATCATGCTCGAAATAAACAGAGCGTTGTATCTTAATGAGCCGACAAATGAAAAATCAGAAAGGTATCTCGAAGTTAAAAATATAACAGGAGAATATATAAAGTTGATTAAAAGCAGTCTTTAAATTGTTTTGTCAATTTGGGTAATTCTTGATATCGAAGAACAGCGATCATGCCGTTAATCTTTAGCATGATCATTAATTTAAAAAAGCATACTTAACTCTATTACTCATTTTCATATCCGAAGAATCCAAATGAGTATTGACTTAAATAGATTTATTGCAGCCCAAGAAAAGAAGTATGATCAAGCACTTTCTGAAATTATTTCTGGAAGAAAGCTCGGTCATTGGATGTGGTTTATATTTCCACAACTTAAAGGACTTGGAATTTCTGAAACATCAACTAAATAATCCATTCAGAATTTAGAAGAAGCTCATGATTATCTTAATCACCCCATTTTAAGCTCAAGACTCAGTCAAATAACCACTGAGCTGATTCGCCTTGAAGAAAATAATGCCATTAAAGTGTTTGGCTATACAGACAGTAAAAAACTAAAATCAAGCATGACTCTTTTTTCAATCGTCGACAGCAGCACAGAAGGTATATTTAAGAAGACAATAGATAAGTTTTTCAATGGTGAAATGGATGAAAGGACATTGACGTTAATTCAGGGGGCTTCTTAAAGAAGTAAATTAAATTAGACTGGAAGCCTGGACTATTATTTTATTATGATTCAAAAGTCATTGAATAAATCCCGTCATTGAAATAAATTCAAACTGCTATGTTGGGCTATCAAAATTGTTTGTAAAATCATTGCCGAATTTTGATTTACTATTAATGCTTTATTTCATTTTCTATACTTTTACCAAACAGTAAGACTGATCTCTTAATATTAGATTGATTTTCACTCAAATTGTATGAAAAAAATAGAAGTCGTTGCAGGTGTAATCTATTTTGAAAGCCGCATTCTTTGTGTTCAACGTCCCAAGAATAAATATCCGTATATATCAGAGAAATTTGAATTTCCTGGAGGTAAGATAGAAAGTAATGAAACGATGGAAGAGGCATTGATGCGTGAGCTTATTGAGGAATTGAATATTACTGCAGATATCAAGTCTTTATTTTTAACAGTTGTTCATCCTTATCCCGATTTTGAATTGACCATGCATAGTTTCATTTGTGAAGTGCAATCTCAAGATCTAACGCTTAACGAGCATATCGATTATAAATGGTTGTCTCTTGCTGAAATGCCAAAACTCGATTGGGCGGCTGCAGATGTTCCTATCGTGAATAAACTAGTTGCGAATGGATAAGCTGCTTCAGGTTTTCACTAATAGTCTTCAAACGGGATTTATTGATAAGGCAATTCTTTCGAATGCTGAATTTCACCCAGAACTATTGGTTAATCAAAGTAATCCTCCCAAGAAAGTACTAACGAATATTCTATATGAGTTTGATAAATGCGAGGAATTTTACATATCTGTAGCATTTGTTACTACCAGTGGAGTGGCATCCATCATCAATAAATTAAGTGCATTAAAAAACCGAGGTGTGAGAGGAAAGCTGTTGGTTTCTCAATACCTTAATTTCACACAACCAGAAGCTTTAACGCGCTTAATGCAATTCCCGAATATAGAATTACGGATTGCTACAACTGGAAACGCCCATGCAAAAGGCTACATCTTCAAGCATAAAAAACATTACAGTATTGTTGTTGGAAGTAGCAATTTAACGGCACAAGCATTATCTACCAACAAAGAATGGAACATCAAAGTTGCTGCTTTAGATGAGAGTACTTTGGTAGAGAAAGTGCTTAATGAGTTTAAAGCTGACTTTGAGAATGCAACTCCTGTTTCAAAGTCCTTCATTACTGCTTACGAAGAGGTATACAAGAAACAGTTACTCTTTACAAATCAACATCATTCAGAAGCAACTGCTGCGTTTAAACCTGAGATAAAACCCAATGCCATGCAATTAGAGGCATTGAGAAATTTATCCCAGTTACGAGCAGAGCTTAAAAAGAAAGCACTTCTCATTTCAGCCACAGGAACGGGGAAGACCTATTTGTCTGCATTCGATGCAAAAGCATTCAATCCTAAAAAGTTGTTGTTTGTTGTGCATCGCTTGAACATTGCAAGAGCTGCTATGGAAACCTTTAAGAGCGTTTTTGGTGATAGTCGTTCTATGGGCGTCTATTCAGGAAATACGCTTGAATTGAATCGCGATTTTGTTTTCTCTACCATTCAGACCATTTCAAAATATACTCATCTAGAGAATTTCGCAAAGGATCATTTTGATTATATCATTATCGATGAAACCCATCGATCTGGTGCGGATTCCTATCAACGTTTATTGGATTACTTTGAGCCGAAATTCCTTCTTGGTATGACGGCTACTCCTGAGCGAACCGATGGTAATGACATCTTTAAATTGTTCGACCATAACATTGCTTACGAGATACGTTTACAAAAGGCAATGGAAGAGGACATGTTGGCACCATTTCATTATTATGGGGTTACCGATTTAGTAATTGATGAAGAAGAAATAGAGGACGTTAGGCAGTTTAGGCACTTGTATTCAAAAGAACGAGTAGACCGAATTATTGAGCAATCTAAATTCTATGGATGCGATAATGGAATCATCAGAGGATTGGTGTTTTGTTCACGAAAAGAAGAAGCCATTGAACTTGCTGCTTTGTTTAATGAGCGTGGATTTAAGAGTATTGCTCTTACTGGAGATAGTTCGGAGAATGAACGCGCCAAGGCCATTGATCAATTAGAATCGGATAATTTATCCGAGAAGTTAGATTATATATTCACTGTAGATATTTTCAATGAAGGAATTGATATTCCTAAAATCAATCAAATAATAATGATTCGCCCTACCGAATCTGCTATTATTTTCATTCAGCAATTGGGTCGTGGACTTCGGAAAGTTGATGGAAAGGGTTATTTAACTGTAATTGATTTTATTGGGAATTACGCCAATAACTATTTGATTCCAATTGCGCTATACGGCGACACTTCCTATAACAAGGATTCATTGCGAAAGCTATTGACAGAAGGCAGTCGAATGATACCTGGCTCATCAACCATTAATTTTGACGAAATCACTAAAGAGCGCATTTTTAAATCGATTGATGCTGCCAATATGCAGATGCTCACAGATTTGAAAAAGGATTATAATCTGTTGAAATATAAGCTGGGACGTATTCCTATGATGATGGATTTTATTGAACATGGTTCAAGAGATCCTTTTTTATATGTTAGTTATTCGAATTCATATTACAATTTCGTAAAACGAGTAGAATCGGCTAATTATTTCGATTTATCTAACAGTGAAGAAGATATTTTAGTTCTTTTTGCCAAGGAAATAAACAATTCTAAAAGAGTCGAAGAAAGTTTAATTCTTAAACTGTTGATTGATAATGAGAGATTATTAATCAGTGATCTCAGGAAGTTAATTATAGATGAATATGATTATTTAATTACTGAAGAAACGCTTGCTTCCTGTATTTTGAATTTGAATTTTAAATTTGTTAGAAAGGAAAGAGATGTTATAATTGGTAATACTGAATTTTTGGAATTATCAAGTTCCTTAAATGAAAAGCTTCGAAATAGATCTTTCAAAGAATTTTTAATAGATAATATAGAATACTCAATATACACCTTTAATAAGTTCTATCAGAGAGACTTGTTTCAAGAGGGTTTCGTTCTTTATCATAAATATTCTCGAAAAGATGTATGCCGCATTTTAAATTGGAATTTAAATGAAGAAGCAACTGTTTATGGTTATAAGTTAGAAAATAACACCTGTCCAATTTTCGTTAATTACCATAAGGAGGAAAATATTGCATCAACAACAAAATTCCCTGAGAAATTTCTTAATAGTTCTCAATTTTTATGGTATTCAAAACCACAGAGAAGGTTAACAAATAGCACACTTGCTGCTATTAAAAATGATTATGATAAAATACGACTGCCATTGTTCATGAAGAAACACAATGGTGAAGGAGTCGACTTTTATTATATGGGTAACGTAAAGCCAATTATTGAATCATTTGAAGAAACAACAATTAAAAATGATAATAATAAGGATGT
>CAXNGM010000033.1:0-11617 GCA_964201695.1 Bacteroidia bacterium
GTTGTAGAAAATAGAATTTCAGTTTTTTTGGTGAAAGCGGTACCCGCAACGTTTAGAAACTGTGCTTCCAATCCACGAACCATGGAAGTGTTTGCGCCAGCCCAACCCGAACTACGTGCAAAAGGATTTATCATTAACTCCGTTGAACCAGCTTGGCCAATTCTGTCTTCGTTACCTGAATACCCGGAAACAACACCAGTCAAAATAGCTGTTGTTGTTAAAATTAAAGAGATATAGAATTTTTTCATTTTCGTCTTTATTGAGATAGATGATTCAGCAATTAGAAAGTATCAAGGTCAATTGGTCGCATTACGCCAAAGAATTTAACCACTTTTTCTCCAACGCCTGGAACTTCAACGTGAATAATATAAATACCGCTAGAAATGGTTATTCCTGCTTGGTTTTTCAAATCCCAATCTAATGATGTAGAAGGATCCGCTTTATTATAGGATCTTACTAAAATTCCACTGGTAGTATAAATACGAACCTTGCAGTCTTGAGGCAAATTAGTAACCTTAACACGGTTATCTAGCTGATTTTTCTCGTATCCTGAATACGCATAATAAGGATTCGGAACAACATTAATTAAATCCAAAGCAGATTTTGCTGTTTCACCTTGATTACGTTTTGCAAATAAGTCACCTGTGTTGAAAGAATACAAAGGACGATTTCCGTTTACAGCAGTTTCTGTAGAATCGGATGCATTGTAAAATTTAGCATACGGGCGATTAACACGGATACGAATTTTCAATTCATTCGATAGGAATTCTTGATTATCAACACCAAGAGGAACAGCTACCCAAGCAGCATCTTTGTATACAGCGCGTTTATTAGCAGCTGTCGGATCCGTTAATTTAGTACGAATAAATGCACCTTTGTCGTAACGAGGCATATCATTAATAGTACTTCCAGAATGATTAAACACGTAAATGAAATGTTTACCACCTAGTATATTAAGGAGTTCGCCTGTGCTTTGATTAAAGATTACAGATCGAGATGAAGGATTGAATCTCATATCACGTCCGTTATCCTGAGCTAAACGAGAAGATTCACCAAAACCGATATTTAAACGTTCTCCTGTTTCAACATTGATTGCATATCCAGGGAACCAACTCATACCAGTTCCATCACCGTCAGGGGTGCCATTTTTATCAACAGAAGGAGCTTCGCGTAGATTTCCTTTTTCAGCATTTCCTTCAGCGAAATCTGCATCATCACCCGTTTCAAATACTGGGCAACGTGTCCATTTCGATTGATCCGATGTAAACACAATGTCCACACTCGAAATCCTTTTCAAATTTCCTTGAATTTGAGTAGTTGCAGATGTATTATAAGCAGGTCCATCATTGTAACGAGAAACCAACATAAATGGAGCCCAAGTTCCACCAATTACTTTTTCGAATATTGAACGCTCATCTAAACCAAGAACATCGTTACACGTAACATCAGCACCAGCTCCTGTGTTCTCTAAATTTCCTGAACGAATCCAATTGGCTGCATTTTCACATCCTTCTTGATCTGTTAAGAAAGTTAACCAACGTCTAGAATTATCCGCAAATTCTTGAGATCCATCAATGAATCCATTACCAGATAAAGGATTTACTCCTGGTTCAACTACTTGTCTGAATGTTGCCGATAGACCCCAGTCTGCAATTACTTCTTCCACACCTTTTGATATACTGTGCTTGGAAGTATATTCACTTAATTGCCCAGATTGCGCATCAAGGAAACTCATTGTCCAAGCAGAATCTGCAAGAGAATCTAATGTATTAACGCGGAATTCGAAATTTCCTTCAGGAACAGATAGTGGATCGATTACTTTAATATTTACAGGTCCAGCATTACGATTGTATACTGGATTTTTAGCCCAAAATGGCTCAGCTAAAATTTCAGTTACCGATTGATCCGTAAGGTCAACAAAATTTCCACCGTTACCCCAACCTTCAGTACGAGTTAGTGATGGTTGGTCACCATAAGCAGATTGAATTACAGTACCTCCAAATTGCGGAGAATTGATGTGTGGAATTCCAGTATAAATTTGAATTGAGGAAGTTCCAAAAGTTCTTCTTCCTGCCAAGTAACTCTGTCCGAATTCAGTATTGTTAATGATATCAGCAGTAGCATAAGACAGAACCATGTAATAGTACTTTTTATGATTTACCAAACGATTATCTCCAACTGCAAAAAGATCGGTTGTTACCTTGAAACTGTTTTTCAAACCTTGGTTTTCACCATTTGCTTCTAAAGTTGGGATGCTTTCATTTAAATCGAGGTCGAATGTTCTATTTATTACTTGAGTAATAGAATCTTTTAAATCGACTTGAGCAACTAAGCGAGCACGGTTCACATCTTTCAAATCAGGAACAGTTACAGATAAATCTTTCAATTGATAGATTTGATAACCTTGAAACGAATAAGTCACATCTCCAAAACCTGGAATGCTTGTTTGATCTTGGTAGTATTCAACTTTTGCATTATCGGTGTTTTCAAACAAAAGGATGAGTTCTTTATCTAATTCAACAACTTTTGTTTGTGGTGCATCTGGACCATTAATGATCGAGAAACAATTATCGAATAATGCTTGAGCATCATCGTCAACACGACGAACAACTTCAACAGAAGCTAAACGACCACCTGAAGATGCACGACCCCAAACAACACCCATCGTAACTTTATTGAAACCACCCGATTGAAGTGTGAAAGGACCTGCCGATTGAAGAATACGGAAATCCGATGGAGGTACTGAACCGAATTGATCAATTGACCAGTTACCAAGAGGCTGATCTTCTGGAACACAAGTTTGTGATGCGCCTGTAATCATATAACCATAACCACGAGGATCGGAAGTTCCTGGGAACATGTAACTATAATTTGTTCCTGCACCGTAACCATTTCCACCATAAATCATTGGTGTACCATCTTTCCAAATACCACGAAGGTAATTGTAGATATGTTGCCCATTATCTGGGTCATTCGCATAACTAGGACCAGTTGATGTATAGTAAATGAAACGAGCCATACCAATACGTTCGTTATCTACGATGCTATCTCCGTATCCTAATCCATTAATTGCGCGCGCATTTATACAAGGGTCACCTGAATCGTCAATATTGTTTGGATCTGCAAAAGGACCTTCGAAAAAGTCAACACCAACAGCCGGTGGATTTTGACCGTAACCAAATTGCCCACCATCATCTTCATCTCCATTGTAAACATAACCAAGTCCACGGCCTACATCGCAACCTGCATAATCATCTGCATAAGCTCCCAAATCTGGGTCAGACCAAACGCCGAAATAGGTTTCATTTACAGAGAATGTTGAACGATTGATGATTTCGTAGTTATAAAAAGTCATGTTATTCAATGCGTTATTCGATGCAAATGCAAATGCCTGCGCACGAATTTCTAATCCAAGAGGAAAACCTCCTGTTTCACCATGAATATTACCATTGTCATTGAAAACCCACCATAGAGTTTGATCTCCGAAAACGCGTGCTTGACAACCTAAGTCTCCAGTAATATCGTAAGCAGGATATTCTGTTGCGAATCCATTATCATCGCGCAAATCTGGTTCGTAATAACCATTAGAGTTTCCATCTACGAAAGGTGCAATTTCGGAGTCATATCCCGGGAAAGCTCCGTCGTCGATACCATTTCCTGGCCAAGTACTAATCGCTTCAGTTGCAGCAGAACCAAGATAAAATTCTTCCACTTCCTGACGAGTAATTTTGAAATGTTTATCATAAGCAAGACAAACAGCCGATTCGGTAGACGCACCTGAAGTTGTTAAAGGACCTGGCCAAAAGTCATTACCACCAGAGCGGTAAGTCATAGCGGCAGCTTTTAAGTTTCCACCATTATCTAAACCACCAATCCATAGAGAACCTGCAAACATAGAGTGTTTACCAGTTCCTTTCGGGATTTCATATTTCGGGTTATTGTTCAAATCCCACCACATATCACCAGAAGTGAAAATGGTAGCACGAACGTTATTTAAATCAAGATCTGTTCTTCCTGATCCTGGAGCACAAGCTGCAGAGATACTTTTAGGAGCTGCTGTTGAAGCTTTCCCAGATTTTGGTTTTGGAATATTACGAGCATGAACAAAAGCTGTTTGCCCAAAAAGAAAAATAAGAGTATAGAGTATGCGCGAATTCATTGGATTCGATTTTATTATCATCAGAAATTAAGAATAGCTCCGATACGGATAACTCGCGGACGAGCGAAATTATTCGGATTGTTAGCACGAACTGTATAAAGATCAGCAAATGATATTGGATCTACCTGATTCGAAATTTGACTTTGCGAAGTAGCTGCAGATAAATACCCATCATCTGAAGGATTTCCTGTTGCACGGTATACACCAATAATGTTTTGTTGATTAAAGAGGTTTTGAACTATACAATAAACCTGTAATTCAGCAGATTTACGTTCATCTTCTCCGTTCTTTTTACCATAGTTAAGTGCGAAAGATTTATCTAGACGCACATTGATACGAGATTGAAATGGAAGTCTTGATCCATTCACCGTTCCTTTAAGGATTGGTGTACCAGTTCCTTGTGCTTCTGCATAATAATATGAAGAACGAGTATAAGGAGTACCAGAATTTGCAATCATTACAACATTTAAACCTGTGTTTTCGAGAATGTTCTTCCCAAACAAACGTGGTCCATTGTACAATTTCCCTTCATCATAACGGAAATCAAATGTGGTTTGAATTTGATGACGTGTATCAAAATCCAAAGGAATTGCAGTACGTAAGTTAGGTTGTCCAGAATTAATCAAGTTAACACCTGTTGTAGAACTTGAACCCGTACCATCAGCGAATTGTAACGTGTAGTTCGCAGTTAAACGAACATTTCCAGTTCTACGTAAATCGTAAGCAACAGATAAACCCTTAACCGTTCCAAAATCGATGTTTCCGAACGTAGTGTAGTTTACAGGATACGCATAATTTACAGGTATAACCTGAATAAGATTACGCATCTCACGGTAGAATGCACTGATAGTAATTGCTGAACTTTGATTCAAGGCTTGCTTGTATCCAACTTCATAATCGATAGTACGTTGCGGTTTCAAATCCGGATTATTGATAGTGCTTCCTGTTGTATTAGCAAGGAAAAGGTAATCCAATGGATCGATACGAATTCCTGAAGTTGGACGTTGAGTTAATACATCATAATGTGCGAAGAACTGAGCAACATCGGATATTGGGAACTGGAATGCAATACGAGGTAAGAAGTTAGTTTGTGGCTTGTAATCTTTAAAAGCGGAAGAAGATACAACTTGCTTAGAAGGGTCAAGAAGTGCAGGGGTTGCACGACCAGTTGAAGATGCTTGAGCAATTACGATTGGATCGGCAACCTCTAATCCAGTTTTATTGTACCAACGTTTTCCATCACGGTAACCAATAATATTATCGGTATTGCTTAAATCCGTGTTATTAATGTCGCGCACATACACTACAAAATCGTCGCCTATGTTTGATGGTCTTGTGTAATCGTTGTTGTAGTTAAATTCTCCTGCTTTTCGAGTTTCGTAAAGTGAATACAAATCTTTAGCAACACTTTGGTTTGCATCGAAACGATCAACACGAACACCGATATTGAAAATCAAATCTTTGAATGAAAATTTATCTTGGATATAAGAAGCCATGTATATCGGAGTGAATGCTCCAATTTCACGTTTGTAATTTCCAAATTCATCTTTATCGTTGAAGAAATTATCGAGTGAACGACGCCCTGTCAACATGTTTCCATAAGCATCGTAACCGTTATATGCAACCAATTGAGAATTTCCACCTCCGTTAAGAAGCTCATCTGCACTAAACATATTCAATGAATATTGTGATGGATCTAAATTGTCAACATCAATCCAATCGGTTCCATTTTCGGCTAATCCTAGAGACTCACGAAGATTTTTGTCGAAATACGATTGATTATCGGAATTTACTAAGCGATTGTAATTGATTACATCTTGAAAAACTCCGTTTTCATCAAAAACTGGAATTGGATTCGATAAATCGAGCTGATCAATATGGCGGTTTGCTAACTGACGCATAATAGACCAAAGTCCTACTGGACCAATAGAATATCCTCTATCGCTACGTTGTTCATATTCAAAACCAAAACCTATTTCGTGACCTTTTATATCCGCAGATGCACTACCTACAATTCGGAATTGTTCTGATTGAGATTTAGAATTACCATTGAAGGTTGTTCCTGGGGCATTATACATGGAGTAAACTTGATCTGGAAGATCTCCGTTTAGCAGACCTTTTCCTTGCTGAACCTGAGTGAAATTTTCATAGAAACCATCTTTTACTCCACCCGCTAAATTATAGTACTGAGATGTGTAGTTGGAAGTAATTGGATTTTGTGTTCCTGGTTCAAATGAAAATAACGTATCTCTGAATCCTGTTTGAAGAATACCACCCAAAATAACACCATTCACTGTATCAATGCCAAAACCATAATCAGCAATTCTGTATGTTTTAAACTTACCAACATAGCCATAATCGAACAAATTGTCTTTGTGGTTTTCATTATATGACTTACCATTTGTTCTTGTATAATCCGCTTGAATGGTATAGAAAACGTTCTTAATTACGTTAGCAGAATTTTGTTGATCAGAACCACCCAATCGCTGGGTGAATTTTGCATATCCACGAACTGTTTGATTATTAGCTCTGCCGTTATTAGCAGAATTGAACATGGAGTTTGCAAGACTAAACGAATTGAAAGTTTCATAATCGAACGTTCCACCAATAGTAATGTTTGAAGTCTCGTTTACTTTGAAATCGACTTTACCTGCTATGGAAGCGCGACTAGTTTTTGAATTTTCTTTTCTTTTAACATTTTCAAAATCGGAAGCACGAACAAAAGAAGAATTCTGCAAGCGACCAATTCCGAGAGGCGCAATTCTTAATGGATTTTGCTCCAAGTCGGCTAACTTCTCTTTATTCAATTGAGTAATGCCTACTGCAGAAGGATCACCATCTGCTTCCTTAAGAAATTCGGAAGAGATGAAGAATCCAATGACTGGTTTTTTCTTTCCATCGGCTAAGGTTTTCATAGCTAGTGGACCAGTTAAGTTAAATCCAAGTAAGTTGTAACCGTATCCATCCACCGAGCGAACATACTCAACACCTCCGTGGATTTCTTGAGATGGACCACGCGTTGTGATAGAAATTACCCCACCGGTTGCATCACCGTACATTGCAGGCAAACCTCCAGTAATAATTTGAATTTGCTCAATACCTTGTTGAGGGATGTTCGTTGAACCACGAACTTTTATACCATCAACGAAATAAAATGTAGCATCTCCACGAGATCCACGAACATTGATACCCGCACCTTCATCAGATTGAGTAACACCCGCAGTAGTAGCAGCTACAGAGTTAATGTTACGCGTTGGTAATGCATAAATCTCTTCTTTGGTTACTGTCTTACCTTGATAATCATCAATCAAAGGCACATCGTATGCAACCACTTCATAGGTTTTAATTTCCACAACAGAGGATTCTAATTTCACATCTACTGTGGTAATTTTTCCTGCAGAAACAATTACACCTGTTGTTTTGATTGGTTTGTATCCAACATAACTTGTTTTTACTTCATAAGAACCCGGGTCCAAAGGCTTAATTTGGTACTCACCATCGAAATTCGATTGACCAGTTCCTAATTGAATCCCTCCAACTTCCACTACCACGTTGGCAAATGGAATGGGTGTTCCTGTTTTGGCGTCCTTAATTATCCCTTTCAATGTACCTGCTCCAGCTTGTGCAAAGACAGCTGCTGAGAAGGAAAATACTGTGATAATTGTTAGGTAAAGCTTTCTTACCATACTAATATGTGTTTAAAATCCACGTTTTTTTTCAAGGTTGCTAAGATAGAAATTGATTTGTACTTAGGTAATATTTGTTAAAAAAAATTCATTGTTTTGAAAATCAATTATCTACATTCATTTCTGTGCTTAGTCATTGGGTTAATGTCAACATAAATTTCAATTTATCAATGATCTTATCTTGCTGTAAATTAATAGTATATGTTAAAAATAATTTGCAAGATGTTGATAATCATAATGATGGCATAAAAAATCAAAATTAGGCAGAATTTAATAAGAACAGGTCAATAATCTTCTATTGAACATTTGATAATGTTGCCTTAAAAAATTCATAAGACAAACTTCAACAATATTTGAAAAACAATTGAATACAATAATTGGAATTTGTCGCACTGTTTCTTTTAATTCTTATAGATTCAATTACCCATTGAAATTTCTTCATCCATTTCTTCATCTGCGCTTGCTTCTGTTTAATCGATCGCTTTGTTTTTTCGTTTTTTTCATTCGTTTTCTAGTTGCCTTGTCTTGTATGTCGAAATGCTTCTTATGAAGCTTCTTCTCTAAGTCACGTTTTTCCTTAATTTGCTTTTCTTTTTTCTTTTGAAGTTCTTTTTTCTGTTGTTTGCTGCTCTTGGGTTTCTCTTGAGCTGAAGTCAATGTTCCTGCAAGAATAAATACTAAGAAAAAAAGAAAAAAGTACCAATGAAATTTAGATGCTGATTTATGCATTGCTAGAGAATATTTTAATACAAAAATATACGGATATCTTTGTAAATAAATTTTTAGATGATTGTATCGATGAAAAAAAACGGGATCATACTACTTTGCTTCATGTTCATGTTAGTTGCCTGTAAAAAAGACGATATTAATCAACAGCTAGGTATTCCTTATGTAAATGTTGATCGGTACATTCTACTTAATGACCCCAACAGTCTTTCATTAAATGCGGTAGGTGGGTTTTTATACGTAAACGCAGGTTCACGAGGCATTCTTGTTTATCATCGTGCTTATGAGGAATATGTTGCATTCGATCGACATTGTACCTATAACACATCTGATGCATGCGGTAAAGTTACTTTGGATAGTTCTTCGAATGTTATTTTAAATTGTGCGTGTTGTGCTTCAAAATTCTCCATAATTGATGGCAGTGTTTTAAATGGACCAGCAATTAATCCATTGCTTCAATATCAAGCTCAAATAAGCGGCCCAGGAACACTACATATATATAATTAAAAAATCCCTGCTGCAATTAAGCAACAGGGATTCGATATGTTTAACAAGAATCTAATTAATAGCGGTAGTACTCAGGTTTGAATGGCCCTTTCGGTTCTACTCCAATATATTCAGCTTGATCTGATGAAAGTACATCCAATTCAACACCAATTTTAGCAAGGTGTAAACGAGCTACTTTCTCATCTAAATATTTAGGAAGAACATATACTTTTTTCTCGTAGTTAGATGTATTCATCCACAACTCCAATTGAGCAAGTACCTGATTTGTAAATGATGCTGACATTACAAATGACGGATGGCCAGTTGCACATCCAAGATTTACCAAACGGCCTTCAGCCAAAACGATAATCTCTTTACCATCGATGTTGTACAAATCAACTTGAGGCTTGATTGTGTCTTTAGTATGACCATAAGCGCCATTTAACCAAGCCATATCAATTTCAGTATCAAAGTGACCAATGTTGCAAACAATTGCTTTGTCTTTCAATGCACGGAAATGACGTTCAGAAACAATGTTCATGTTACCTGTTGCGGTAACAACGATATCGGCTTCTTGAATAGCGGTTTCCATTTTCTTTACTTCAAATCCTTCCATTGCAGCTTGTAGGGCACAAATTGGATCGATTTCAGTAACAATAACACGAACACCAGAATTTTTCAATGAATCGGCTGAACCTTTTCCAACATCACCATAACCAGCAACAACAGCTACTTTACCAGCCATCATTACATCAGTTGCGCGACGAATAGCGTCAACCAATGACTCACGACAACCGTATTTGTTATCGAATTTAGATTTTGTAACTGAATCGTTGATATTGATTGCAGGAATTAATAATGTACCTTTTTTCATGCGCTCATACAAACGGTGAACTCCTGTTGTAGTTTCTTCAGAAAGTCCACGAATACCTGTTGCAAGTTCTGGATAGCTATCAAAAACCATATTGGTTAAATCGCCGCCATCATCCAAAATCATATTCAATGGCTTGCGTTCTGGGCCAAAATGAAGTGTTTGTTCAATACACCAATCAAATTCTTCAGCAGTCATGCCTTTCCAAGCATAAACGGGAATACCAGCAGCAGCAATTGCGGCAGCCGCGTGATCTTGCGTACTGAAAATGTTACATGATGACCAAGTAACTTCAGCACCCAAAACAACAAGTGTTTCAATAAGAACTGCAGTTTGAATTGTCATGTGAAGACAACCTGCCACGCGTGCACCTTGTAATGGTTTACTTGCGCCAAATTCCTCGCGAAGTGCCATTAAACCTGGCATTTCGGCTTCTGCTAGACGAATTTCTTTACGACCCCACTCAGCTAGTGAGATGTCTTTAACTTTAAAAGGGATGTAGTTTTCCACTGCTACGTTGTTTTCCATGTTAATATTAATTTCGGGCGCAAATATAAAGCAAGTTCAACCAAATACGGAATTATAATGTTGAAATCTTTCTCGTGTTCATTTCAAATAAATTGTCATTATTGCGATTTTTACATGCTGAATGGATGTTCATTGCGTTCGACAGATTGTCAGTTCTATTTCTGTTGGCATGATAGCTGAAATTCCTGCATATAATTTTGTTTCTTTACAACCTTAAATATTTGGAAAATGTTCAATAACGACGAATTCAGAAAATACGCGGTTAAGCATCGCGGAATAAGCTCAAGTTCATTAGATAGCTATACATCTATTACTTCAGATTACATTTCACCCACCATTATTGAAGAGCGTCAATTAAATGTTGCTCAGATGGATGTGTTCTCTCGATTGATGATGGATCGCATTATTTTCTTAGGAGTAGGTATCAACGATTATGTGGCCAATATTGTGCAAGCGCAGTTGCTTTTCCTAGAAAGTGTTGATGCAAAAAAAGATATACAAATATACATGAATACCCCTGGCGGATCTGTTTATGCAGGTTTAGGTATTTATGATACTATGCAAATCATAGCTCCCGATGTGGCAACAATTTGTACCGGCATGGCCGCATCAATGGGTGCAGTATTATTATGTGCGGGTGAAAAAGGAAAGCGTACTGCATTGAAACATGCGCGTGTTATGATTCATCAACCAATGGGCGGTGCACAAGGACAAGCTTCGGATATCGAAATTACAGCACGCGAAATTCAAAAATTGAAAAAAGAATTGTACGACATCATTGCCGGACACTCAGGTCAAGAATACGATAAAGTAGAGAAAGACAGCGACCGCGATTATTGGATGACTTCAGAAGAAGCCAAAGCATACGGAATGATTGATGAGATTCTGACACGCAAGAAATAATTTTTTAATGGAACGGATTAAAGAGAAGTGCTCATTTTGTGGGAGAAGCAAGAAAGAAACAGCCATACTGATAGCCGGTTTGGATGCTTTTATATGTGATGCTTGCGTTACACAGGCCTTCCAAATCGTTTCAGAAGAAATTAACGAACGCAAAGATGGTTCAGTTAAACAGGAACTCACGCTTTTAAAACCTTCCGAAATAAAATTGCATTTGGATGAATATGTGATTGGACAGGACGAAGCCAAAAAGGTTCTTTC
>CAXNGM010000034.1:0-11340 GCA_964201695.1 Bacteroidia bacterium
TATCATTTATTCAATTTACGAAGAATCCAATTCAATGAGTAAGCATAAACAGACTCATTATCTGGTTCATTATGAATCTCGTGGTACATATCTGGCCAGGATTTGTATTCGCTCATTAAGGAAGAACGCTTCGCAAATTCTGCTGATGCGGGTTCGGATGTTATTTTGTCATCCTCGCCATGCATAATCAACGCAGGAATTTTTAATTCGTTTGCATGCTGAAGCGCATACATTCCCGATGAGTATAAATTCGTGAAAAAGGAGGCCGTGATTCGGTCGTGAACGTACTTGTCTTTTTTATATGCCGCAACAACCGATTCGTCGTGCGAAAGATATTCTACCTTGAGTTTAGAAGATTGCGAAAATCCAGGATATAGATTTCGCATAATATTTGCCAGCTTTAATTGAATTGCTGGAGGATCAAATGCCAATCTTAACCAAGACCCTGTTGCAATTACTCCTTTAATGGTACTCGGTTTTTTAAGGGCATAATTTAAAGCAACATTTCCACCCATACTGTGCCCGTAGAGGAATATTGGCTTGAATTTGAACTGAAGATTGGCGCGATCTACCAATTCTTCAATGCCTTCGAGCAGCTGATTAAAATGGGTAATGTGCCCTCTTTTTCCATCCGATTTTCCATGACCACGTTGGTCGAAGGTTATAACTGCGAAGTTATTGGAAGTGAAAAATTCGGCCAATTTTCGGTACCTGCCACTGTGTTCGCCCATGCCGTGAACAAGCGCTATAACAGCAATGGGTTCTTCGAGGGGCGTCCAAACCTGCCCAAATAACTTCAGTTGTTCAGAACCGGTTCTCCAATTAAAATTAGCGTGCTGCATTTAAAATATTGAATTGTAAAAATAGAAATGTTCTTTTATGAATTACCATAATTATGAAATACCTTTCAGCAATCCTTTCAGTAATCGCTTGCTTGTTTTATTGTTGAGGTTATTATTCCTTGAGTATGATACGATTTTTACTAAAATTTTTTCTCGGCACGATCCTAATCATTGCCCTTTTGTTTATTGGACTTCTCGCTTTTTCTACGTTTTCTGACTTTCAGCCCGAGCCAGAAAGTGTTAGTAGTCAAGAAATAGAAGGCGTCTCCTCCTTGAATTCGATTCCAGATACCTTGTCCTTGATGATTTGGAATATTGGATATTGTGGTCTTGGTGCCGAAATGGATTTTTTTAACGACGGAGGAAAATCGGTTCGGGCTTCCGATTCACTTACCGCTAAATACCTCAAGGCGGTTTCTCTATTTATGGGAAGTATGAAAGACAGCGTCGATGTGATGATGATTCAAGAGGTTGATCGGAATAGCAAACGCACTTATTTTACTGACCAAATTCCAATTATTGCGAAAGAAATACCCGGGTATTCTTGGAGTTTTGGATTGAATTACGATGTTAAATTTGTTCCTGTTCCCTTTGGAATCCCCTATACTCCTTATGGAAAAACCTATGGTGGATTAGTAACATACAGCAAAATAAAACCAGACAATTCATCACGCGTCCAATTTCCAGGTGGATTCGATTGGCCAACCAAATTATACATGCTCGATCGTTGTGCTTTAGAGATGCGTTACCCACTCGCTAATGGCAAAGAATTGATTTTGGTGAATACGCACAACACAGCGTACGACGAAACTGGTGAAATAAAGAAAATAGAAATGGCATTCATTAAAAAACGTTACGAAGCGGAAGTTGCCAAAGGAAATAAAGTAATTATTGGTGGCGACTGGAATCAGGTACCTCCTGGTTTTGATGCAAAACATTTTAGCAATTCCATTGCTCCGGGTTACACTCCACAATCAATAACCAAAGAAATGCTTCCCGCAAATTTCACAATTAGTTATGATTCAACACTTGCTACAAACCGAAGCAATGATACCGAATACAATCCCGATATTACGTATACAACACTCATCGATTATTTTGTGAGTTCCCCAGGAATTGAAGTGTTGAGCGTTCGTGGAATGGACATGCAGTTCCGATATAGCGACCATCAGCCAGTTATATTGAAAGTAGTGCTGCATTAATTTAATCTCAACAAGCAATGACTTTAAAACAAAGATTACTTAAGCGTCTTTATCCGACTATCATGAAGTTTTCTCAGAAGGGAGAAAAGAGAAAAGTCCTATTGAAACCCAAGGCAGTTCAGTCAATTATTCAGTCAGGAAGTTTGCAAATCGATCTTTCGAATGGTGATTTATTGCAGCTTAATGAATTAAAAGGCAAGAAAGTGCTGCTTGTTAATACGGCTTCCGATTGCGGATATACGGGACAGTTTGAAGAACTTCAACGGATTCAAAATCTTTATAAGGAATCGTTAGTAATTCTTGGATTTCCAGCGAATGATTTCTTGGAACAGGAAAAAGGAGAGGATTCGAGCATTTTGAATTTTTGCCAAGTGAACTTTGGCGTTACATTCCCTATTGCCAAAAAGTCTGTGGTAATAAAGAAGGAGAATCAAAATTTGATTTTTGAATGGTTGAGTAATCCTGCCAAAAATGGCTGGAATGATCAAGAGCCAGTTTGGAACTTTAGTAAATATTTACTCAGTGAAACAGGCGAATTACTTGGGTATTTTGGTCCAGCTATTTCACCCAATGATAACCGTTTGTTAGAATTAATTAATAACTAATACTTCCAGAATTCTTCTGTAACACGTTGAATATAAGCTTTTCCTTCACGCATTAACCGAGGTTTGTCTTTCGGATTATTATATCGTTCCGACTCGAATCGGTTTTCGTGAATATGATAAACCAGTCGGCCTTCTGGTCTTATCCAACCAAAACCCTCATCGAAGGTATAAAAAGCGAACTCAGGACTATGCGGATTGAATAAATTCTGACTCCATACAAAGGGTTTTGCATCCATGTTCAATTGATGAAGTAGGGTAGAAGCAAGGTCAAGTTGGGAGCAAACACGTGAAGACTTCATTCCTCGGAATTCCGGCTTTATAACGTTTCCATAAAACACCATTGGAATTCTTCGGTATTCAGGCGAATAGTAAGAATAGTTTTTGGGCGTATTGTGATGGTGATCTGAGATGAAAACAAACATGGTATTATTGAACCAGGGCTGTTTCTTTGCTTCGTTCATGAAATGATTCAAGCAGCTGTCGGCATAATGAACGGTGTTGATGTACTCTTTTTCTTTATCGCCCCAATCCAATACATCTTCAACAGGAATATCATACGGACCATGTGTGCTCAGTGTAAACAGAGAAGCAAAAAACGGTTGTTTTTGATTGTGTAATTCTTTCAGTTGTCTATCAAACAAATCTCCATCATGAACACCTAAACGACCGCGATAAACCGATGATTCAAAATCCTTTTCTTCCAAAATTTTATCAAATCCATTGTAATACATGTAAGAACGTATATTACCGTAGCTGAGTTGACCCCCAAACATAAAGGAAGTGAAATAGCCAATTTTTTTAAATTCCGAATTAATACATGGAAGATGATTGTATTTATTGGGAACGGTTACTATGGAAGAACGAGGTTGCGCTGGAAATGCAGAAAAAATAGCCCCCATTCCTTGGTCGCTTAAGTTTCCTGAAGCATAACAGTTTTCGTATGAAATTCCCTGCTTAATTAATTCACTAAAATGTGGAGCAACATCGGTATATCCTCCCAATGCCCCAACAACATCGGCCGCCCAGCCCTCAAAAACGACCAATACAACATTAGGGCGAGTTGTGTTTAGAAAATATGTGGTGGTGTCATGAGGAATATGATAAAGCGAATCAACTATGTGTTTTGCAGTTTCGGGCTTTTCAAAAGTATACGGCTCAAATGCCTCCAAATTTTGAATGATATTGCTCGTTAAATGAAAAACCGAATTGGCTGAGGCAGCATTGAGGATGTTGTAATGGGAGAAATATGCATCGCTAACCTGAATGGGAATGGGGGAGTAACCACCTCGCATGCCAGTCCCCAAAATACACATGGCGATTAATGCAAAACACACATTACCCCAATTATTTTGATGATGGACAATAGAACGAACAACCGTTTTTCGGTATAACCAGCAAAAGACCAAGGCCATAAAAGAAGTCCCGACAAGGATTGTAATTAATTGAAACCAGCTCGCTGTGTGAATAACTTCGGAAGGTTGTTGGAGAAACCAAAGCGCTTTGTAGGTGAATTTATGTGCCCATTCGTCGTAAAGAGGAAGCTCCGTTAGCACTAAAAGACTTATCAAAAAAATAAATATGTATGAATAAACATGATTTATCTTCAATAAGAAAACTTTACCCGAAAAGCTATAGAGTATAATTAAAAATAAAGGGATTGCAAGAAGGTAAGATGCAACGGAAGTATCAACATAGATTGCATTCGAAAAGGTAAGTAGGATTTCGGACCAGGGCGCTGCTCCAACTTCTTCTTGGTTATAGACCAAAAAAATAGAACGACAAACCGCAAAAAAAACCATCCAATAGCAATATTGCCGAATGAGCAATAATGCAAGTTGAGAAGAGTGCTTTTTTAAAAAAGGCATCCAGTTTATGGGAATGAACCGGGTTCTTAAATTCAATTACTTCCCCTTCTTCTTTACTTCTTCAACATATTTACCACTTAAAATGTCTTTGTAAAATGTCTTATCCTTGAGAATTTCAACGGCTTTTTTTAATTCTGCGTCATACCCAAAAGAGGATTCAATGCGTCCTTTTTGGAAATAATAACGGCTAGCAATTTCATCCAAAAGCAATTCGCTTAGTTGGTCTTTCGACTTATCGATATCGGCTTTTTTATCGTGCTCAATTTTAAGTTTCAGCTGTTCGAATTCCGATTTGGCTGCTTCGAAATATTTTTCACGCTCTGCCACTTTTTGCCATTCGGCTAGTAATTCCTCGCTTTCTGTTTTGTAACTATATTCTTTTGTGGCAATAAATTCGCTGAATTCATTGAAGAGTTCGGGTGTTATAGTGAATGATTTAGCACTAGCTATTTCGGGATGTTTTATTCGATAACGCGTAGCAAAATCGAAAATGATGTTATTGTTCATCACACTTCTTGAAATAGGCGTGTATTCTTTAACAGATAAACTCACATCTGGAATAACGCCTCCGCCATCGTATACTTTTCTACCTGCGCGTGTCGAAAATTCTTTGATCATGGAATCGGGGACAGTTCCCACACTGCCATCTTCATTGCGGTGTGTGTAGTCTTTTGCTTGAATGCACCGACCACTTGGAATATAGTACTTTGATGTTGTAATTTTCAATTGTGTATTGTATGACAAAGGCCGCGAAGTTTGAACAAGCCCTTTCCCAAAACTACGTTGCCCGATAACTACTCCGCGATCCAAATCTTGAATGGAACCACTCACAATTTCGGAGGCAGAAGCCGAAGAGCGATTCACCAGTACAGCCAAAGGAATGGTTAAATCGACTGGTGAATTCAAGGATTTGTATATTTTATCCCACTCTTTTACTTTCCCTTTGGTGCTTACAATATCGATGTTTTTTTCCACAAAAACGTTTACAATATTTATGGCTTCACGAAGCAAGCCGCCTGGGTTTCCTCTCAAATCCAAAACAACACCTTCGAGCGCAGGATTTTCCTTCAGTTTTGTAAGCGCATCTTTTACCTCTCTGCCTGCATCTTGAGTAAATCCAGTTAACTTTATGTAGCCAATTTTATCGTCAATCATGCCGTAATAAGGCACATTGCTTACTTTAATTTCTTCCCGAATAATTGTTTTTTCAATCGGCTTTTCTTCGCCTTCTCTTTTAATCAAAAGCTTAACAGGAGTATTGGGTTGACCTTTCAGAACCTTCACAACATCGGAGGTGTTTTTCCCTTTGGTGCTTTTCCCTTCTATCTCAATAATCACATCACCTGCTCTTAAATCGGCTTTTGCGGCGGGAGCGTCTTCGTAGGGTTCTGCAATGACAATTAAATCATCTTTGGTTCGAATTAATGCGCCAATTCCACCGTATTGTCCGGTTGTCATGAATCGGGCATCTTCAATATCATCTTCGGGAATGAAATTCGTGTATGGATCGAGCGATTCGAGCATGGCATCGATGCCTGTTTTGATAAGTTGTCCGGGTTGAATTTCATCTACATAATACAAATTCACCTCTCTAAAAAGGGTAGCAAAAATGTCGAGGTTTTTGGAAACTTCGAAGTAGTCGTCTTTGAAACTCAGGGAAACCAATGCAATGCCACTGATAAAAATAACAGCAATAGCAACTCGGATTTTTTTGGATGTTTTTTGAATGATATTCATATTCTTATTTTATTCAAGGTACAGGATCTTCGCCATGTCCACCCCAAGGATTGCATCGCATGATTCGTTTTATTGTTAATACGCTGCCTTTAATAGCACCATGTTTCTTTAGGGCCTCAATTCCGTATGAAGAACAAGTAGGAGTATAGCGACAAGCACTTGGCAATATAGGTGAAATAACCAACTGATAAAACCTGATAATAGCAATAAACAGTTTAGTTAATGGGTTTGCCATGTTTGGCTATTAAACGATTCAAAATTAGAATTATTTTCTCCTTTAATACTTCAGTACTCGTTTCAATGCTCCCAGAATAAACGAGAAAAAGATCTATCTGTTTATTTTGAGCAAGTAGCTCTTCTATAAACGATTGCTTTACAGCTCTATATGCTTCTCTGTTGCAGCGTTTAATTCGGTTTCGCTCGACTGCTTTTTTTGATATTTTTTTTGAAACGGAGATGCCAAATCTAATTGAAGGTAAATCGTCTTGGGCCCGCGTTCTCCAAACAATTCTATATGGATCTAATTGAAAGCGTTTTCCTTTTGCAAAAACTTCTGCAACGGTTGTTCTTCCATGGAGCCGTTCCTCTTTGGGAAATGTATTCATAGAACGAAATTATCGTCCTTTGTTAGCCACTTTCAGATACTGTTCAATGGCCATTGTCATAGAAGGAGCTTGAGGCATTGGGGCGTTTATATCGAGAATTAAGTCAGCTTCTCTCACAGCGGCAGATGTAGTTGGACCAAAAGCAGCGATGCGTGTTTCGTTTTGTTTAAAATCGGGAAAGTTTTGAAAAAGCGACTTGATTCCTGAAGGTGAAAAGAAAACCAGCATGTCGTACTTCACATCCGATAAATCACTTAAATCGCTGCAAACAGTTCTGTAAATAACGGCCTTTGTAAAATCGATTTTGGCTTCTTCAAGAATTTCAGGGTATTCATCTTTGTGAATATCAGAGCAAAGCAGAAGGTATTTCTCGGCTTTATTTCTTTTTATAACTTCCATCAGTTCACTAAACTTTTGATTGCCATAAAAGATTTTCCTCTTCCGGTATTGCACATATTTCTGCAGATAAAAAGCGGTTGATTCACTAATACAGAAATACTTCATCGATTCAGGAACAGTGATTCGCATCTCTGCGCAGAGATTAAAGAAATTATCAACTGCATTTCTACTGGTTAAAATAACAGCGCTGTGTTCAAGAATATTGATGCGTTCTTTTCGGAAATCTTTTGCTGAAACCCCTTCAACGTGAATAAATGATCGGAAATCAATTTTCACATTGCATTTTTTGGCAAGATCGAAGTAGGGAGATTTTTCTGTCTCTGGTTTTGGCTGAGTAACGAGAATGGTACGCACTCTTTTCTCTCGCGAGTTTCCCGCTTGTTCCTCTGAAGTAACCTTTGTGGTAGCGCTCATGCTTTTTCCTTAAATCAAATTTCTAATTGCTTTTACGATCAAGATCACAGGTAGAATTTCAAGGCTGCAAAAATATAAAAACAAATGGAACTTTGAAAGCCTGCTATTTCGAAAGCCTGCTAACCAGCCAATTATTAAACTATATAGATATAACAAGCAAAAGAGGAAGACTCCTGCTTTGAGGAAAACCTCATTGAATGGCGCATTCGTTAATTTGATGCCGAGTGTTATCGGAATAAATGCAATTCCAAGTATGCAATTCATTATAATAATCGACAAAACATAACTCGACGATTCATCTTGGGTATAAAATAAACGACCAATGAATTGGATGGTTAATAGTTTAAAACTGAGTGCACCTGCTCCAATTAACAACAGCTGAAAATAGGCAGGGAAATAGGGTAGGAATGCAGTTTGCAGATTGTAAAAACCCGAAAGTTGGTAAACAAAAACCGGCGAAACAATGAAAAACAATAGCATGAGCAGTACAATACATCTGCGCATCATAGTGTTTTCGTCATTTATTAGTTTGATTAACCCTGCTCGTTTAAAAACACCCAATAAGATAATTTGAGTTTCTTTCTGATAATAGGTTTTGATAATTCCAATTAAAAATAATGAAGCTAACAAAAGCAGTATTATCCAACTTTCAGAATCAATCAGGCGATCATGCATCTGCATGTCTTTGCTGTATTGTGTAAAAAAGAAGTTGGGTAATATCTCCGTAATCGTTTCTTTAAATGGGGCTGCGGGCAAAGGAGGGCCAATAACAGCTTGAGGAATACGCGTTATAGCATCCAGCGAATCGCTCATAAGCGAATCGTTACCAGTTATTTGTATGGAATCTGGAGGGCTAATCATAATTTTCGGTTTGCTAAAGTACGAAGGCCGGACGACCTTGCCAAGAATGACGAAGGAGGTCCGGCCTACAATAGCAGATATTTAAAATCTAACGACGAATAATGCGCGTCATTTTAGTGCCTAATTCATTTTGAACTTCCACGAAATAAACACCTTTAGCCAAATTTTCCATGCTCAATGCAGCATGTTGGTTTCCATTGGATGTTGCATTGTGGTTGATTTCCTTGACTACGGTTCCATTTAAACTCATAACCCGAATGCGGCTTGTTGATGAAGCATTTGCATTGAATGAAACTTGAGCTGTATTTCCTTCCACTGGATTTGGAAAAACTGAGAAGTCAACATCATTCATATTCGGTTGAATTCCAGTAGTGATATCTTCTTCAACGGTATACACATCGTTGTAAATTTGATCCCCACTTGTGTTTCCATTTCCATTAGCCGCATTTACTGAAGCATAAAATGGAACGGCTCCAGTTCCAACAGTTGGAGCAATCCAATCGAAACTCCATGTCTTAGAACCTGAACCAGCATTACCAGCAGTTGTATGAGTTACATACTGATGTCCAACATTTTTAAGTTGAGTTTCGGTGGTATTTGTAATTACCAAAGAACCTAAAACTGCCCCAGAGCTGCTTTGAGGTGAAATGGAGAATCCAAATTTGTTTATTCCTGCTTGTGAAATGCTCACATTGATGGTATATGTTTGTCCCGGAATATAACCCGCAGCAGGGATATTTGACGTAATCATGTTATCTTGTGCCGAAGCTGTTCCTGCATGGCAACCTGATTTTGTACATGTTACGCCATCAGAAGGCGATCCAGAAGCACTTTCGGGAGCTCCCGCAGCCCTAGAATGGGTGCTTGTATTATCAAATAAAAGGGAAGCAGTTACGACAAGTATACTGACAAAAAAGAAGTAAATTTTTTTCATGGTTTTGGATTGGATTTGTCAAAAATAGGGGTTTCTTTTAATAAATTCAAAACATAATTACAGAATTCATTTTCTTTTAATTCTTGCAATTACCTTTGTAAATATGATGCAAGTAAAAAATGCGAACGATTTATGGAGTTGGTTTTCCTGTTCGAGCATCGCAAAGGTTTGGAATGCAGCCTTGTTATTTCACTCATTCAACATTTCAAAAATACTAAAGCGCTCAATTCATTGGGGTTTGCCCATGAGTATTTCTATTGAGCCTACAACCTCTTGTAATTTGCGCTGCCCCGAATGTCCAAGTGGTTTGCGAGCATTTACTCGACCAACCGGCATGTTAAATCAACAGGATTTTCAAAACATGTTGGGTCAATTTGGAAAACAACTTTGGTCAATCAATTTTTATTTCCAAGGAGAACCCTTTTTGAATAAAGAGTTACTGCCAATGATTCATCATGCTGCTTCAAAAGGAATTTACACGGCCACTTCAACAAATGCACATTACCTCACTGCCGAAGTCGCCAAAGAAACCGTTGCATCGGGCTTGCATCGTTTAATTATTTCGCTCGATGGTACAACTCAGGAAACCTACGAACAGTATCGTATTGGTGGAAATTTATCGAAAGTGATAGAAGGTACAAAGCAGGTTGTTTTGGCCAAGAAAAATGCAGGAAGCGTAACACCACATATTATTTTCCAGTTTTTGGTGGTGAAACCTAATGAACATCAAACTCAAGATGCGCTTTTATTAGCGAAGGAACTTGGCGTGGATGAGGTTCGTTTTAAAACCGCGCAGGTGTACAATTACGAAAATGGAAATCCCTTAATTCCTGAACAGGAAAAATATGCGCGTTATCGACAAGGGAAAGACGGGAAGTGGATGCTGAAAAACAAATTTGAAAATAGCTGTTGGCGGATGTGGCAAGGTTGTGTTGTTACCTGGGACGGAGGTATAGTTCCTTGCTGTTTCGACAAAGACGCAAGTCATCAATTTGGTAAACTATCGGAAGATTCCTTGAAACACATTTGGAAAGGAGAGAAATACCAATCCTTCCGTTCTGGAATTTTGACGAATCGTTCGGAAATAGAAATTTGCAAAAACTGTAGTGAAGGCAGTAAGGTTTGGGCTTAAAAAACAGAATTACTTTACGCGCACCAAAAGTTCTTGTGCAAAATGCTCCAAAACCGCTTTGTGAGATTCGCTTCCTTGCACATTGTGCAGTGATTTTAATGCAATATCATAATGTCGACGCATTTCCATTTCGGCATCTTCCCGAATATTCAGATTCTCGAAAAGTTGCGTAACTGCTGTCACTTTTTCAAACGAATCAAACTCCTTGCTGCTATACCATTTCTTGAGATCGCTTGCTTGTGAAGTGGAAGCTTTTTCCAAAGCCCTTAATTTCAAGTAGGTTTTCTTGTTCGATAAAATATCGCCCCCCGCTTGTTTGCCAAATATTTCGGGATCACCAAATACATCGAGTATGTCGTCCTGCAATTGAAATGCAATTCCTAAATGACAGCCAAACTCATACAGATTCTGGGCATCTTGCTTATCTGCATTGGCACACAAAGCCCCAATCTGCAAAGCGGCGCCCAATAAAACGGCTGTTTTTAGACGTATCATGTTGAGGTAATCCGACAAATTCACATCGTCTTGCCCTTCAAAATTCATGTCCCATTGCTGGCCTTCACATACATCGGTTGCCGCAGAATTAAAAACGGTTAGAATTTCTGGTAAAACAGAAGTCGGAGTTTTTGAAATCAGTTTGTATGCTTCAACTAACATCACATCGCCCGATAAAATGGCAATGTTGCTGTTCCATTTGGTGTGAACGGTTGCCATTCCTCGTCGCAAAGGCGCTTCATCCATAAT
>CAXNGM010000035.1:0-11336 GCA_964201695.1 Bacteroidia bacterium
AGGAAGGAAAACACTATAATTGTGCACTCAATGCAGTGAAAAACAAACTTGTCGCGAGAGTATTCGCAGTCGTAAAAAGAAAAACTCCCTATGTTGATCTAAAAAAATATGCTGCATAAATTTGCATAAGTCCTAGAATACACATCAAATCATCATTGTTCTGATACTGTTTTTCCTTTGGGATATTCTACCGAATAGCTGTAACGGATTTTCTTGCTATCGTTTGGTTTGATGGTGTAATTCCAGAATAGTTTTCCGAATTCTTTGGTGTATTCTGCTCCTTGATAATCGAGAAGTTCCACCTTGATTTCATCTCTTCTGCTAAGTGGAATTTGATCCAAGACTTCGATATCGATGGCGGCACCTTTGTTATTGCGGATGGTGGTTTCCCAAACGTAACTGTCTTTTTGAGAATCTGCAATGAATTTCTTGGACGATTTGTCGAGAACACGAATGCGTTTTACAACAATACGTTCGTCGCGGCCTAATGAAATGAGCAACGTATCGCTCGAAACAGAAGGGTTAAGTTGTGTTTGACCGATATACATATCGTCGAAAAAGATATTTGCTGGTCCAGCAAGCATATTGTATTTACCGTAATCTGTGATTTTTGCAAGTAAGAATGCGGCTTGTTCAATCTTAGGAACTGTATGGTATTTATAGGTTGCGGGTACATTGTAAGTTTGAATTGCGCAAATGTGCTCTTTGCCGTCGGAAGGAATATTTTGTCTTGCTTCAATCTCGAATTCAACGTTGATTTCATTTTCGTTCACATTGACTTCATAGTTGTATGGATTCGCTTCGTCATCTTCAGAAAGTGCACCTCTACTCATTTTCTTCGATTCAACCTGCATCATATTCATTGCCGCACCTGCATTTGGTGAAGTTTGAGGCTGAGGACGATACACGAAATAGTCGATATATTTAGGTGACATGATTGGTCGATTATTGTTGCTACTTGGGTTGGCTGTAGAAATGGTAATTTTTACGTCTTTCCAATCGTTTCCGGTGCTTTGATACAATTTCGCTTTGTAAAAAATATTGACAGGTTGTGTGGTGTTTTGCACTTTGATGTCGTACATCGGTGCCCATCCTGCTTGATTAACAAGGTATGTTGGATGAATGGTAAGTGAGCCGCCGGTTTCAGAAGAAAAACTAAGGATAATTTCTTTGACAGGTTCTTTGAGTTTTACACCCATATCGTTTAGTTGCTGTTGGAATTTTTCGGCTTTCTCATTGAAACGTGCCACCTTTATATTCAGATCGAATAATTTCTTCCGCAAATCCATTAAACGTGCTCGGTAGAAATCGGCAAGTGTGATAAGTTCGGCAGGTTTGAGACCTTCTTTGGTGCTTCCCAATTTGGTGTTGTTATCGATTAGGGCAATTTCGCCGGCCCAAACTGCTCGTTGTTCTTCGAACCACATTAAATCTTGTTGAAATGATTTGATTGAATCGCGAAGACGATCGGCTTTGGGATCTTTGGGTGCCGCATTTTCTTCGGTAAAATAATTTATTCGTGTTGTTGCAGAAAGCAATGTTGCTAATCCTTTTACTCCAACTTGTAAGCTGTTATCGACCATAAACGTTGAGATTCCAGAAATGACTACATCCGTATTTCCTTTGGGAATGGTGACATTAAGCGACCGCGATTCTTTTGCTTGATTGCGGTAAATGGTAACATCGATAATTTTGGAAGTTGCCGGAATTTCATCGGCTGTGGCCACAAAGCACAAAAAAAGAAGTGGCAGAAGTGTGATTCTGTTTTTCATTGTTCAGAAAATAAAGGAGATTAGAATTGAGATGGTGTATATCAAAAATTCGTCTTTCAATATTCAAGCCAATAAAAAAAGATTAGCATAAATATGATAAATTGAATTGAAGAATCGGAAATTTAAATCAACCAAAGTCAACTGAATTGATTGAATCGATTCAATTTTCATTATTCGAATTATTCGGTTTTAATAAATCGAATTGATTTTAAGGGATTATTATTTTCAGTTATATACATTGAATACATCTCCGGTTTTAAGTTCTCTAAAGAAATTGATATTTCATTTCCAGATAATGATTTTATAGTTTTAACTACTTGGCCCATTCTATTCAGAATTCGAATTTCTGCACCATTCAAATACTTCTTAGAAAGTATCTTTGCTTGATGTTGAACAGGATTAGGAAAAATACTGAATTCGTTTTGTATCAGATTCATCCCAGCTTGATTGCAGTCAATTGTGCAATTTTGCTCTAAAGTAAGTGCTAGATTGTTTGTAATAAACTCTTGAAATTGAGCTCCTGCAGCGCAATCGTTTTTTAAATAATTCGCTAACCAAGGAAGCAAAAGTTGCAAGGTTAAATCGTGTTGAACATCTGCTGTAATAGCTGCTGCTGGTAAGCATGTTGCCTCTCCAAATGAACATGTGAAACTCGTTCCTGCAAATTGACAATGACTAGCTTCCAATATATTTATATACGTTTTGCATGAAGACGATAAAGCAGAATACATTGGTGTTTGATGATCTGATGTTGGGGCAATACAATCGTTTGCACCTGCAATTGTTAATGATGGAATTTGAATTCCAGATGCTGCAGATACCGAAGATGGATTGGTTACTGCTGCAGCCAATGTAGCAAGTGCTGTGATGGAATTATTGTATTGAATGGAAAGAAAAGCACTACCTCCACCCATCGAATGTCCCATTGCGGCTGACTTCTCCGAAACAGCATTGTGAAATGTACTCGATTGGTTTAATCCTTCCAATTTCATTGCATCAACCAAAAAGGCAATGTCTTTTCCGAAATCTGTATGTGATGGAGAGAAAGATCCTTCGCTTTTAGGAAATACAAGAATGTATCCTGCTGGAACAATGCCATTCCATAAATAATCATAAGAATTCCATGTCATTACGAAACCATGTCCAAATACGAGCGTGGGGAAAGTTCCATTAGCCATTGGGACATTATCTCCTGTTGAATTTGCAGGATAATAGATTTCAGTATCAATGGTACGATTCGATCGAGAAGCATCAATAAATGCTTGTTGTTTATGCCCTATAAGAAATGGCTGAGCTTCAGAAATTGTCCCAATAAAAATAAATAGGAGTGTAATAAGCGTATTTCTTTTCATGGAGTGAGAATTATTAGTCTAGTCGATAAACATTAAACGATTGAGTTTCCATATTAACCCTGGTATAATTAGGTGGGATAAGATTTTCATTTAGATTTTTATAGATCACAAAGTACTTGCAATCCGAGCAATTTTCCATCATGCTGTTTTTATTGTAGCGCATCATATATGCTTGAAAAGCCCATTCGCTATGCATTTCAGAGGGGAAACCAACAAGTGTATTTTCAGGAATCATTTGTTTAGCTTTATAAATATCGCTCAATGTATTTTCATTGCGCTTGTATTTACCAATTTGAGCGATGCTGTATACAATTGAACCTACGAATAGAATTACCATAGCTATATTCAAAGTATTTATTGATTTAATCCGATTGATTAAAGTAGTGATTCTTGAAGCGGCAAACATCGAAACAGCAAGCACAAAAAAGGGCATTGCAGTAACTATATAAAAACCTCGTTGTTCCAAAGTAACCATTAAAGGTGCAGTTCCAGATAGACCCAAAATAAATAACCAAATCATGGAATTTTTATATTGTTTGGGTTGAATATCTTGTGTTTTATATTTCCTCGAAAACAATAAGATTATGCCTGAAATAATCCCAATGGGTAATATTTCAAGAAATACTTTGATTAAAATATCAAAACGATTTCCTGTTGTATCCATTTCATTCGTGAATGTTGGAACATAACGATCGTGATAGTAACTAATAAAACTAGCCGAAACATTTTCATTGCTAAACCAAAGAACACCTAGTATGATAGCGGGAACTCCAATGAGAAATCCTGTCCATGAAACCATTTTTCCAAAAGAAATATCTTTCGAAATCAACCAATAAATACCAACAGCAGCAATAGGAAACATGCCTTGAACACCTTTTGTTAGTCCAGATAGGAAAATGAAAACTCCACCAAGAATCAAATATAAAATCGTTCTTTCTTTTAAAAAGAGCGCACAATACACATAATAACTTGCCATGGTAGCAAAAATGGCCATAACCGTTTCTTCAACATGGTTGGTATATGCCCAAAAGCAAACGGGAGTAATCACATAAAAAAGAACCGGAATCCAACTATGTTTTGCAATTTCTTTTGTATTTACAAAAAGCTTTTTCCAAAACAAATGCATGTAAAAGCAAGTAACTGCCAGGCAGACTAAACTGAACAATCGTTCAACATACATACTACTTCCAAAAACTTTAAAGAACAAGGCCAATAATCCAAAATACAATGGAGGTTGTTCGTGATATGAAGTCATTAAAGTAGCACTGAAATAAGGATCCCAAAAAGACCCAACACCTTCAGCTAAATTTCGACTTACCGTCACATAAATCATCCCATCCATAAACATTCCGTCTTGCACTAATTGGGAAATAACAAGACTTGTTACTGCCGTGAAAGTAAGTAAGCAAAATGGAAAGGATAACCTTTGTGTCAGACGTTTCATCAAAAAGATTTCGTTAAAAGCAAAAAACTTTTATTGAACTATAATGCGCTTTATTGCATTACCATTTTGGGAATACAATCTTACAAAATAAACTCCCGATTGCAATGTAGCTAAGGATAGTTGAATTTGATCTTGCGATTTATTAATCACTTCATGCTGGATAATTCTTCCTTGCAAATCAATAATATCCACATTCACGTTTTGCCCTGTTTGCCCTAGTTTAATTGTGATATTATCCTGAGTTGGATTTGGGAAGATACTTGCCTGAAGCGAAATGTTTTCAATGAGTGTTGGATCTGAAGCAGAATAAATTCCAATGTTATCAAGGAATAAACTTGTCCCTGATCCATTAATTGCACGAAAACGAATCATCACAGAACCGTTTGTAGAATAGGGGAGTAGGTCAAGTTTATGGGTTTTCCAATGTGCAGCAGTAAAGGGTCTGAAATTGGTCCATAAGGTGTCGTAGGTTGCTAATTCTTCGCCGCCTTTTCTGAAAACAGAAGTCCAACTTTCACCACAGGTATTCGAAACTTCAATATCTAGTGTGTCACTCAATGTTGGATTTCTATAACGGTAAGCTAAATCGAAACGGAGAAACAATGAGTCAATATTACTTGGAACATTTACAATCGGTGTTATTAAATCGTCCAATTGTTTTCTGTTCGAATATCCCAAAAATGGCATTCGTGCTGAATAAAAACTATTTGTTAATCCAGCGGTATGCGTTGTATCCCAGGTTTTGCTGTTGTCGTAATTGAATTTCAACCAATTGTTAGTTGTTAAATCCGTGTTTTCAAAACTTTCTGCATAGGGAAGTTCTACCTTTGGTTGAACATAAACATGACTGATACGACTGTTATTCAATAATTCGCGTTCAATAAAATTGCCAAAACAAATAATGCTTGCTTGAATTTCGTGGCGACCGGCAGTAAGAATTCCGGAACTTAAAAGAATTGTATCTCGTTGTCCAGGTTGAAGCGTTGAATTCCAAGGACTAGATGCAACAAATTGTCCATCGAGTTTCCAGTCTACTTGTCCCAAACCAATCTCTTGAGTTCCAACATTTCGGATAACCACATGAGGAATGAAATTTCCTGCACAAGAAAAACCATTTCCTTCAATCGATTCGATGGAGATATCGAAAGGAGAAGTGTTTGGGGGAACTGGAGTAAATTGTGATGCAAGAAAGTTATAAGCAGTTTCCAGATTAATAATTCCACGGCCATAGGTATTATCTTCCCCAACATCGCCCAAATCGGTCGCAGTTTGATACAACGCATTTAAAAGTTGGCGTCCGTTCAACAATGGAAATGCTTCTTTCAATAACAAAACAGCTCCGGCAACATGTGGTCCTGCCATGGAAGTTCCAGAATACTCAGCATATTGATTCCATTGTACACTCGAACGCACATTCACACCAGGAGCAGAAACTTCCGGTTTTATTTTCCACGATTCTTGAACGTCGCACGAAGTTGGTCCACGACTTGAAAAACTGGCAATGGGCAGACTGCTCGTTGCGGCATTGAGCGCTCCCACCGTAAAAATTGAAAGACTGTCGAACGTAACATATTGAGGTAAGCCAATGGTTCCTGCACCAGGCCCTTCGTTTCCAGCTGAAAATTCCACTGCAATTCCAGCTACATCTAAGGCAGAAAATAAATCAACAATAAATGGAGCAGTGCACAATCCCGCAGCAATTGAATCGCCAACTCCCCAAGAATTGCAGATAACATCGGGAACATCATTGCTTGTTAAATCGTTTCCGTCGGGATTGATTGCAAATTGAAATGCTTCAAAAATGACACTTACCGGTTTTATATCAGCAACATCTTCTACAATGGGATCGGCAGCCAGATAACTGGCATTGAAAGCAACTCCTATGGTGTCGGCAGTGAGCGTGTCGAGGCCCAAGACTGTTCCTGTAACGTGGGTTCCGTGCGCATCGGGTTTATCGGCAGGAGTTTCGGAATCGAAGCCTTTCCAGCACCAGCTTTCGGGTAAGTAGTTGCCTCGGAATTGTCTTTTAATTGCAGGATGCACAGGCCAAACTCCAGTATCGCATGTGAATAGTTTACGACCTAATCCAGTATATCCTAAATTCCACATAAAGGGAGCATGGATCGCTTCAAGACCAGGTTCGTGTCCACCAACAACTCGACTTGTAACTTGGTGTTTCTCAACAATGGGAATTGGCGTTATGAAAAATCGTTCATTCGATTCGATGTGTTCCACTTGAGGCAATGCAGCGAGTTCTTCAATTAATGCAGCATCAGCATCAATAATCATCATATTAATGATGTGGAATTGTTGAACAATTGCAGAAGCTCCCTCAGAATTCCCTAAGCGACTTTTAATAAATCCAATAACGGGCTCTTGGGCATTAGACGCTTTTGACTTAAGCGATTGATTTAAGAAAATTATCCGATCATGAACAGAAACAGATTGAAGATCGAACTGAGTATTTAATTCACGGGTGTTTAATCTATCGCGGAAGTAAATTTGAACACGTTGACTTTTCAGCGGTTCATTCAGCATTTTTTGTTGCAAGTAACTGCTAATGCTGGATTGAGAAAAGGATGTTAATCCTAAAAAGATACTGAAAATGGTAGTTTTGATACGAAGATTCATGCGGTTAATTTTCCGCAAAGTAATCAAAAAGACCTGTAATTTCTAACTGTTCTGTTTAAGCAAGGTTCTTAGATCGTCTTGAAATGACATGGAATTTAAACCCAATGAAACTAGGAAATCTCCATCAATGCGGTCTATAATTTTAAATGCTTTTGTTAGAGTTGCTTCTCCCTCTTCACTCAAAGCTAGGGTTTTGGAACGCGTGTCCATTTTGTTTTTCTTGCGACTTAACAAGGCCTTTTTTTGCAGAGTACGAAGAATTTTAGAAGTCATCATTTTATCTATACGGCAATGTTTCGCCAAATCTTGTTGTGATACGATGTTTTTCTGTGTTCCGATATATTGCAATGAGGCCAATAAGAGAAATTGAGCATGTGTAATTCCAATCGTGTCGAGACCGTTTTTTAATTTACGTTGCCAAAGCATAGAAACTTGCCAAATTACAAATCCGCCATTTTGCTCTGGATCGCTAAATGGATGACGTGATGTAGAAGTCTTATTTGAACTCTCTATTGCTTTTTTTGCCATGACAATCTAATTAAGGTTGCAAGTATAAGCAATTTCTATAAATCACAAATACTATAGGATAACAATGAATGTAGTATTCGCTACTTTCTATTGTTATTGTTCATTTTCAGACGTACATAAATTTCATATCCCATTTGATTTATCATCCGATTGTTTATTGATATGCATATTTACATGGCGATTTTTGTTCCTTTGTGGCTTAGTCAAATTATATGATTCGTCTCTTTGCAATTATTCTTGCAACATTTGTCCAACTATCAGCACAAACAATAACTCCTGGAAAAGGCAGTATTCAGCACTTTAAAAATTTCCCATCAACACAAGTAACACCAAGAAATGTGGATGTATGGCTTCCAGATGGTTACCCCAAGTTTGGACCTTATGCAGTTATTTATATGCACGATGGACAAAATTTATTCGATTCAACAACATCATATTCGGGAGTTTCTTGGAATGCCGATCGAATAGCCATGGATTTAATGAGTAAAAGAAAAACGAAACAGTTCATCATTGTAGGAATTCACAATTCGCCTCAACGATCGTTAGAATATACACCACAAGGTGTGTATAATGAGTTGCCAGAGAGTTTAAAAAGTAGTTTTAATGAAGAATTCAAAGGTGAACCCTTATCAGATAAGTATCTTTTGTTTATCGTGAAAGAACTCAAACCCGTAATTGATAATTCATTCTATACAGAACGTTCAAAAGAATATACTTGCATTGCAGGATCGAGTAGAGGAGGGTTGATTTCTTTGTATGCCTTGTGTCAATTTCCCAATGTATTTGGAACAGCAGCTTGTATATCTACCCATTGGCCTGTTAGCTTAAAAGAGAATAATCCTGCATATTCTCAAGCAATGATAAGTTACTTGACTAAAAAGCTTCCTTCATTCGAAAATCACCGATTGTATTTTGACTATGGGACAGAAACCTTGGACAAACAGTACAAACCCTATCAATTAGAAATAGATGCATTGTTGAAATCTAAAGGATATTCTAAAAAGAATTGGATAACGAGAGAATATCCAGAAGCAGAACATAATGAAAAAGCTTGGCAAAGTCGCTTTCCGGATGTCATTAGATTTATTATGCCCCGTTAATTATTGAACAGTTTTTAACGTGAAACTTGAAAAGTAAATTTCCTGAGGCATGAAAATCTCCGTAGCTATAGGATGGCGAATGGTTAATATAGTGCTACTCGGAACATCGGGCGGATAATTATTTTCCGTAGGAAGATATGGACGAGATTTTAACCGTAAAAGTATTAATCCTTCAGGACCACCTGTCGGTTTATAACTAGCTGTAGAACGAGAAAGCGAATCATACTCAAAAACATTGTGCAATATATCGTAAGCAGCACGAACGTTGATTCCGGCAAGAGATACCTGTGAAATATTGAAAAGTTGATCTTTGGAAAAAGGGCCATCAACAGGTGTGGCAATGCGCTTTCCTTCAAACTCAGATCCTAAATTTTGAAAGGCGATTAATTCTACAATATTCCCAACAGCATCATCAAAAAATATGGATTTCGAATTGAAAACGGGGTTTGCGTATATGTCAGCAACAGTTGTTTCGTTTTTAATGATCTTAATTTCTTTGGTCTTAATCCAAGTTAAAGCGCTTTCAATTTGATTGGGAGGAATGGAAATAGCAAAATGGTTAACAAAGGGTTCTTGCCTGTTAAAAGATTGAAAAGTCAATAAGGAAGTGCCCAGTTTATATGTAACCTTAGTATTAGATGATCCGCTAGGAACTTCCTCTAAACCAATTTTTTCACCCCAAAAATTACGTGTTAATGTTAAGTTGTTCGTTAATATTTCGAGACGAACAATGTCCATTGAATTTTGAGGCAATTCAATAGGTTCAAGATTTTCCTTCACGCAGGCATTAAACGTTAAGGCAACTACAACAATGCATAATAGGAGCAATGGCAATTGAAATGATTTTCGATGTCTTAAAATACTCATCATCTTCTTCTTCTTTTTCTACGTTTTTTACCTGCTGCTTTTTTCTTCTTTTTCGGAATAATAATGTATTCTGGAACTGTATCGTCTTGGGTATAATCTTTATCTAACGCAACACTCAAGCCCACTTTAAGAATAGGAGTCGCATCCCAAACTTCACCTTCCATGTATCCACGTGTTTTGTATCCAGCATGGAACATTAATGAAATTGGATGCTCAACGTGTTTTGTTAGTTGAAAGTTTCCTGAAACGATTCCTGCACCACCCCAATATATAGGTTCAACTTTTTGATTTATCCAATCACGAAAGAAATAGCGCTGTTTCCAAATAGTGATGTGCGCATTTAAACTAAATTTCGTATTTCGTTTAATATCAAACAACTTGATACCTCCAGCGTAGCTTTCAGTAAATACATTCGTTCCAATTCGAGCATACAACTGAATCATTTGACGATGTTTTGTCAAGGTAAGCGAAGGAATCCATTCTGGACCAAATGGTGATAGACCCAGACGAACCCAAGGAAGAGCGTACGCTCCATAACCTAATTTTACTGCAGGGGTAGCGATTGAATCATTTCCATGAATTAGGTATTGACTAAATACACTGTAAAGTGAAGTGTAAATCATTGGATTGCTTAGTGTGGCTAAAGCAAAATCGCGTTTTAATTCAAAAGCACTATAGTTGTATTTGCTAATATTTCCAAATTCTCTATTGGTATAGTACAACCAATCACCAGCTGCTGTATTTCCGGGTTGAGGATTATCTGATACACTTAATACAGAAGCCAATGCGGACATTTGTGTGCGCAACATGTGCATCGATTCGTGATATGTCAACGATTTACGTTGCATCCAACGAAGTGCTAACTGTTCACTAGCCATTGAACTTGCATCAATTCCAGCACCAGCAATTTGAGCCAATTGCATACGTGAAGCATCATTTTCGATGGCTTCTCTATCGTATGTCATTCCGCCAGCTGGCTTCCAAAAGGAAAATAAATTGGCTGGTTTAAATGAGTAGCTGCTTCCTTTTAATGCAAATTCTCGTGTTCTTCCCATCGAACCATAAAATTCAGATTCAATGGTTGCTAAAATAGTTTCTAAAGGCGCGTCAATTAAAAATATCTTACCCAAACGATAAGCAAAAGCTTTGTTTAATTGAGCTTGAGTTGTGTCGTACTTTAATCGTTTTGGTAAAAAACCATCTTCCCAAATTCCCAATTGCTTTTGGAAACTTAAAACCGTTGTAACTCCCGCAGCAGCTGTTAAAGGATAATCAACTAAATATCCATATTGAAGTCGGTCGCTGTATCGAATTTTAAACTTACGAACTTTTTTTAGTGTTTTAGGCGGACGAGCACCTTCCTTTAACACTTTTTGTTGCATTTCTTTGAATAAAGAATCTCTCCAATATTCAGTAGTATCAACGCGAATGGTATCCTTGCGAGGTTTTATTGTATCACGAAAAGCAGGCTGGGTCCGCGTCGGAACTTGCGCTTTAGCTACAAATGGCAAAAGTATAATAGCAAGTAAAAGTAGTCTTCTCATTCTTTTTATAGAGCGGATACAAAACTACCCTAATTTCCCGAATTTCAAACTATCTTACATCTTAGTTTTTAACAAGCTAATATTCAAGCTATTTTTTT
>CAXNGM010000036.1:0-11324 GCA_964201695.1 Bacteroidia bacterium
AGTAAATCCGATCGCGACCTTGCTGAAATTCGTCCGCTAGTCGATAAAATAAATGTCATTTATCCAACACTTGCTGCTTTAAGCAACGATGAGTTGAGAAATAAGACGATCACATTTCGGGCCGATATTCAGTCAGCCATTCAAGCCGAACGTGATGAAATTGCTGCATTAAATGCACGAGCTGAAACGGAAACGGAAATGGATTTTTCTGAAAAGGAAATTCTTTTCGATTCAATCGATAAAATCAAGAAAAAGATCCACGAAAAAATCGAGGTGAAATTACTCGAAATTTTACCTGAAGCGTTTGCCGTAATGCGCGAAACAGCTCGTCGATTTACTACTAATCCTTCACTTGAAGTTACAGCGACTCAGTTAGACCGTGATTTTTCTATTAAGAAAGACTATGTTTCTATTAGCGGGGACAAAGCTATTTACATGAACAATTGGCCTGCAGCCGGAAACCGGGTTATTTGGGATATGGTTCATTACGACGTTCAGCTTATTGGTGGTATAATGCTCCACAAAGGGAAGATTGCGGAGATGGCTACTGGAGAAGGAAAAACACTCGTGGCAACTTTACCGGTTTATCTCAATGCACTTTCGGGCGAAGGAGTCCATCTTGTTACGGTGAACGATTACCTTGCTCGACGTGACTCCGAATGGATGGGAACGCTATACGAATTCCATGGTTTACGTGTGGATTGTATCGATAAACACCAACCCAATTCAGCTGAAAGACGCGCTGCCTATGCATCCGAAATTACTTTTGGTACCAACAACGAATTTGGATTCGATTACCTGCGCGATAACATGGCACGTAGCCCAGAGGAATTGGTTCAACGCGGTCATAATTTCGCCATTGTGGATGAAGTCGATTCGGTGTTGGTTGATGATGCGCGAACTCCACTCATCATTTCCGGTCCAACTCCTAAAGGCGATAACCAAGAATTCTTCGCACTAAAGCCTCGTATCGAAAAGTTGGTAACTGCACAACGTAATTTCATCAATTCGGCATTGGCTGAAGCAAAGAAACATTTTGGTCAAGATGATAAAGTTGCAGGGATGGCTATATTGCGCGCCCACCGTGGTTTGCCAAAGAACAAAGCACTTATCAAATATTTGAGCGAATCGGGTGTGAAGACGCTCTTGCAAAAAACGGAAAATTTCTACATGCAGGATCAAAGCCGTGAAATGCATAAGGTGGATGCGGAACTCTTCTTTGTAATAGATGAAAAAAACAACTCCATCGAACTTACCGAAAAGGGCATTGAATTAATTACTGGAGTAAGTGAAGATGCTAATTTCTTTGTGCTTCCCGATGTAGGTTCACAAATTGCTCAAATTGAGAAATCGAAAGATGCAGATGAGGTTAAAATAGATCAGAAAGACCAATTGCTTCGCGATTTTGCTATCAAATCTGAACGTATTCACACAATCAATCAATTATTAAAAGCATACACATTATTCGAAACGGATGTTGAGTATGTGGTGATGGATGGTAAAGTGAAAATTGTAGATGAGCAAACCGGTCGTATTTTAGATGGTCGTCGTTATAGCGATGGCTTGCATCAAGCCATTGAAGCCAAAGAAAATGTTACCATCGAAGCAGCTACTCAAACGTATGCTACTGTTACGCTTCAGAATTATTTCCGCATGTACAATAAACTTTGCGGGATGACAGGTACAGCCGAAACAGAAGCGGGCGAACTTTGGGATATTTACAAATTAGATGTTGCTGTTATTCCAACCAACAGAGCAATATCAAGAAAAGATCGCGAAGATTTGGTTTACAAAACGAAGCGTGAAAAATACAATGCTGTAACGGATGTTATCATTGAAGAAACAGCAAAAGGACGTCCGGTTTTAGTGGGTACGACATCGGTTGAGATTTCCGAATTGTTAAGCCGTATGCTCAAATTAAAAGGCATCAAACACAATGTACTGAACGCCAAAATGCACCAACGTGAAGCCGAAATTGTTGCAGAAGCAGGACAAACATCAACCGTTACTATTGCCACAAACATGGCTGGTCGTGGTACCGACATTAAGCTCGGTGCAGGTGTAAAAGATGCCGGCGGTTTGGCCATTATTGGTACCGAACGTCACGAAAGTCGACGTGTCGATCGTCAGTTAAGAGGTCGCGCTGGTCGTCAAGGAGATCCAGGTTCATCACAATTTTTTGTGTCACTTGAAGATGATTTGATGCGTTTGTTTGGCTCCGATCGAATTGCCAAAATCATGGATCGTCTCGGAATGAAAGAAGGGGAAGTGATCCAGAGTGGTATGATTACCAGTTCAATTGAACGTGCTCAAAAGAAAGTAGAAGAGAACAATTTCGGGATTCGTAAACGTTTGCTCGAGTACGACGATGTAATGAATTCGCAACGCGAGGTAGTTTATCGCCGTCGCAGAAATGCTTTATACGGGGATCGTTTGGCTGTTGATATTGCAAATATGGTTTTTGATGCTTGCGAAAGTATCATTGAATTGCATCAGGATTTACGCGATTTTGAAGGATTTAGATTGGAAGTTATTCGTGTCTTTTCAATGGATACAGCCATTACACAAGAGGTTTTCTTCAAAGAGAAAGTCGAAGACCTAACCGATAGCTTATACCATGAAGTAATGAGCTTTTACCGTCGTAAGTCGGAGCATATTGCCCAAATGGCTTTGCCTGTAATTACGCAGGTTTACGAAGGACAAGGTCATCAATACGAAAATATTTTGATTCCTATAACCGACGGAATTAAGACCATTCAGGTTCTTGTAAATCTTAAAAAAGCAGTCGATTCTAAAGGACGTGAAGTGGTTCTTGCACTAGAGAAAATGATCACGCTTGCTATGATTGATGATTCTTGGAAAGAGCATTTACGTGAAATGGACGAGTTGAAGCAATCGGTTCAAAATGCGGTTTATGAGCAGAAAGATCCCTTGTTGATCTACAAGTTGGAGTCGTTTAATTTATTTAAACAAATGCTGGGTGATGTTGGGAAAGAGATTACACAGTTTCTCATGAAAGGAAATTTGCCAACCCAAAATCAAAATGAAGATCAACCACAAGCCACAATTGCACCTAAAGCGGCTCCTATTGTTGCACCAAGACCAGCACCACAGTTGCAAACAAGTAGGAGAGAAGTAAGCGAAATGATAAATACCAACGCCGAAGTTCAGCGACTTATACCTGTAAAAGCAGAACCTAAAGTTGGTCGCAATGATACATGTCCTTGCGGAAGTGGAAAGAAGTATAAGAACTGTCACGGACAAGGCACTGATCAAAAAATATGACCGTTTTAGAACTCCAAAAAACAGTTGATGACTGGATCAAGGAGCACGGCGTAAGGTATTTTAACGAGCTCACGAACACCGCCATTTTGATGGAGGAAGTGGGTGAGCTCGCGAGAATTATGTCTCGCAAGTATGGTGAACAATCGTTTAAAGCGGGAGAAGACGCATCTTCGCTCGCAGATGAAATGGCCGATGTGTTATTCGTATTAACGTGTATGGCTAATCAAACCGGGGTGGATTTAACCGATGCGTTAAAGAAAAACCTCGAGAAAAAGACCAAACGCGATAAAGACCGTCATCATTCGAACAAGAAAATATCGGGTTAAGATTATTATCAAATTGGAGCAGCAATGCATGCAACACGAATATCTGTTGCGCCTGCTTTGAATAAATTAACCGCACAGGATTCAAGCGTTGCTCCAGTTGTAATTACATCGTCAATAAGCAGAATACGCTTGTTTCGAACCAATTCACTATTAGGTACAGCGAAAATACTATCCACATTTTCCCATCGCTCAAAACGTGAACGTCGAGTTTGAGTTCCGGTATTTAAGTTCCGAACAAGCGCATCTTCATTCATTCTGGCGGGCAAAGTTTCTTGCAACCCTTCACCAAAAACACCACTTTGGTTATAGCCTCGTATCGATAATTTTTTGGGATGAAGTGGAACGGGAATAATCAAATCGGCTTCATAAAAGGAAGGTGAATTGACCAGTTCTCGTCCATATAAACGCCCAATTTCACGTCCAATTTCAGGAGCATTATTGTATTTTAGTTCGTGTAAAAGTTTCTGAACCCCTCCTTCTTTTCGGAATATAAAGCAGGCCGCTGCTGATTTTAAGGGAACTCGGCCCCAGAAAACTCGTTCAAGAGGATTTCCTGGTTTAAGATGAAATTCGGTTCGCGGCAGTATGTTCTTGCATCGGAAGCAAATGATTTGCTCATTTTTAAATAATGAAGAACTGCACGCAGGGCATAAACGAGGGAAGAATAAATGAAGTAATTCGCTAAACATTATAATATGGTATATAATTAATAAGATATGTTCAAATTTATTTAAAAACATTTTCCCACAGACCATTCATCCTCTGAAAAAAAAAATATATTTGTTTGAATTCAAAAAACATACTTAATCAATGGAAAATTCAGCTCCACAAGGCGAACAACAAGAAGAAAAAGGGGGTAAAAAAAGAGGCCTTTTTATCTTTATTACTATTATCGCCGCATTACTTGCCGTTTTATCGGGATACTTATATAATCAAGTAAATACACTAAAGAAAGAAGCTGAATTATTAAAAACTCAAAAAGAGGAAGCCTTAAAAGAAACTGACGAATACAGAGTTCAACTTCAGATGCTTACAGCTAAATACGATAGTCTTATGCAAGCGCATGAAGGACTGCGTTCTGAATTAGAAATTGAACGCCAAAAAGTTATCCAGTTAATGGGCGATTATGAAGCGTTAAAACGAAGTGGAGGTTCTGCCTCAGGTTCAGGATATGCATCATCATCAATGCGCAAACGCTTGGAAGAACTGCAGCAAACATACGACGAAAGCGAAGCGATAATTTTAGAATTGAAAGCAAAAAATCAGGAATTGACCAATGAAAATTTCCGATCTAAAAAGCAGTTGGATGAATCAACAGAACAAAATTCGAAACTAACTACTGAAAATAGTAAGCTGAACAAAACGGTAGAAATTGCGAAACGATTAAAAACCTTCGAAGTATATGCCGACGCAGTTAAAGTATCTGGAGGAGGAACGAAGGAGAAACAAACCGAAAAAGCAAAGAAATCAGATCGTATTCGTGTTTGTTTCACTGTTTTAGATAATCAACTTGCCGATAAACAAGAAAAACTTATTTATGCTGTTATTCATGGACCAGATAAAAAAGTATTTGTTGAAGGGGATAAATCTAAAATTACATTGCTTAATGGGGAAGAGGTTTCTTATAGTATTAAGAAAGAGATATTCTACGACAATAAAGTAATGCAATTATGTATGAACTGGGAAGTTAAGCAGCCCAATGTCTTAGTTGCTGGTAAATATAATGTGGAGATTTATTGCGAAGGGGTTAAAATTGGCGCATGTGATTTCACACTTAGATAATACAATCTGATTTTAATATAGAGCCGTTTGTGAATTTTCATGAACGGCTTTTTTATTAATCAAATAGCTCTATAACTTTATCGCGGGTCAGGGGCTTTGGAATAAAAGCTAAGACAAATGGACTGTTGCGTGCCTTTTCTAGTTCAAGAGGATCGATGGTTGAAGAAAGCATGACTATTTTACACAATTCCAATACGCGTTGAGGTAATTCAGAGAATTCTTCTAAAAATTCAAAGCCATCTATATCTGGCATCCGTATATCTAAGAAAATAAGATTAGGTAATTCGCTATTAACTGCTTGTTGTGTTAAAAATTCTAGAGCTTCCCGAGCCGATTGCAACGCCATCACTTCTTTCGATAAACCACTTTGTTGAATGACACGCGTATTTATAAAAACGTCGATTGGGTTATCCTCAACAATTAAAACTAAATCAACAAACTTCATTCAATTCGGATTTGAGGTTTGTTTGATACATTAATGGAAGTACAATTGTAAAAGAAGTTCCCTCATTTACATGAGAAACAACATCGATACTTCCATTAAGCTTTTTTATAGTTTCTCTAACAATGTATAAACCCAATCCAGAGCCAGAACTAGTATCAGATGTTCTATAAAACATGTCGAAAATTTTCCCAATATGTTTTTCGTTTATTCCAATACCGTTGTCTTTTACAGTAATTTGAACAAATTGCCCTTTTAAAACAGCTTCAACAACAACTTCAGGTTTTCTGGCAGGATGTCTATATCGAATAGCGTTTGCAAGTAAATTATTTAAGATAATTTGTATACGATTTCGATCACCCAAGAAAACGATTTCATTCTTAATTTGGATTTGTTCAGGTATTTTAAATTCGCCCGTTTCCAAATAACGCAAGTTGCCCATTATCTCTTCAACCAACAATTTTAATCCAATGGGCTCAATGGTAATGTTGGTTCTGTTGTTTCTCGAATAAGCAACAATATCGCGAATGGTATTGTCGAGTTTTAAGATGCTTTCTTCCATTAAAGAAACCAAATGTATGGTTCCTTCATCCGAAACTTCTTCCCGCATAATATTGAGAAGCCCTAAAATGGAAGTTAAAGGTGAGCGCAAATCATGAGAAGCAGAATAAACAAATCGATCTAACTCAAAATTGATTTTCTCTAATTCAACATTTTTCTCTTGAAGCTGAGACAAGTTCGAATCTGACTCGCCATTTGAATTTTCAGATTCTTTGGTTTTAGTGAGTTCTATTGAAGGTAGTCTTTTTAAAAGCGCCCCAATTATTTGAGGTAAATCAGCTGTTTCCGAATTTCGAACAAGCAAATCCGCACCTTGAGTTATTGAAGAAAGCAGTGTTTCATCGTCGGAGATTAAAACAAAAATGGCCTGCGGAGATTGATGCCGAATAGTTCGAGCACATTCTTGCCAACTCATAAACGTAAAATCCCCAACAAAAATAGAAAGTTTAAATCCATTCAAAAGTTCTTTTTCGAATTGCTCATTATTCGAAATCAAACAAAGTTCAACTACACCATTTAACGGAACAAACGCCTTTTTTAAAAGCGCTACTTCCGAACTCTCTTGATCTGAAATAAAAAGATGAAGTTGAAATGGCTGCATGAATAATATCTCTCACGAATTAACACTTTTTCTTTTAAACAGAGAAATCAAACATTCACATAAATAGTTTTCGAATGAGCAAACTACTTACATATCGAAATTGGATTCAATGAAATTTATTTCGAGTGAATCGCTCAGGTAATTAACGGAATGCAATTTTTTCACGAGTTGAAATGGTGGATTTCTTACGTGTGCAAGATTCCATGCATTGCTTCTATGAAAACGGGTAACTGAACTACGCCTTCAGGTGTATTACAGGTATTATGAAAGCAATCAACTCAGAACCTAAGCAAATCATCTGGAAATTCCTTCGGGAAGCGATGCTAGTCATCGTTTTGGTGTTGGCGTTTTCATCTATTTCGGATGCACAGTCGGTATCGCCTCTATCCTCAAATGGCGGCAAGCAATACCGAGTAACCGCATACAAATTAGCCAATGCGTCGTTGAGCAGTTTGTCGAATGTTGCCGAAGCCATCCCCAATCCCACAATGTACATCCCAAGTGCATTTACACCTAACGGTGATGGGATTAACGATTTTTTTGGAGTTAAAGCCGAAGGGATTAAAACATTTAATCTCCAAATCTTCAATCGCTGGGGTGAAGTTGTTTTTGAATCAGAGAGCATTACCAATTTATGGGATGGCTCTTTTAAAGGAGAGAGAATTAAGAACACAGATGTATATGTATATCAAGTGAAAGCCACAGGGCTTAATAATAAACCACTTCCTGAAGAAAATGGAAGTGTGACATTAGTTGCAGGCGATATTAACGAACAATAAATACGGCTATGAAAATAAACTTCTACTCTAAAAAAATCCAATTCGAACTTCTGCTTTTCTGTTTTTTAACAGGAATGGGATTTATGCTTCAGGCACAATCTCCTGTTGCAGGCTTTTCGGTAAATGCCGTTCAAGGTTGCGCTCCATTCAGTGTTAACTTTACGAATACTTCCTCTGGAGCAACTTCGTACCAATGGAATTTTGGGAATGGTAATTTTTCTACACTTGCACAGCCTCAAAATGTATACGTTAGTGCTGGTATTTATACGGTTTCACTTATCTCATCAGCTTCAAATGGTTTGTCTGATACACTAACGATCTCTAGTTATATCACAGCGCTTCCGGGCCCTAATGTTCACTTTACTGCCTCATCACTTGTTGGCTGCGCTTCTCAAACAAACTTCACTTTCAATAATACAACTACGGGTGCAGCAAGTTATTTTTGGGATTTCGGCGATGGTACTTCATCTCTTCAAGCAAATCCTACTAAGTATTACGATGAATCAGATACATACAATGTATCACTTCTCGCAACGAGCAATGTAGGTTGCGAAAGTGTGTATAATCTTCCGCAAGGCTTAGTTGTTAATCCGATTCCATCTGCACAATTTTCAACAAGTCCAACAATTACTTGCGACTTGAATCATGCTTTTGTTTTTACGCCAACCCAAACAAATGCAGCTTCCTATCTATGGAATTTTGGAGACGGAACAACATCAACCCAAGCGATCCCATCGAAAGTATATGGAACATCGGGAGATTTTACCGTTTCTCTCTATATCACTAATAGTTTTGGTTGTGTCGATAGCGTTTCAAAAACAAATTATGTGAAAATCCGCACCCCAGTTTTTCCGCAAATTATTGCAAGTGACTCTTCGGGATGCGCTCCTTTTGCAACCACATTTTCAACAGACATTACGAATGCAACATCTTATGCATGGAGTTTTGGGAACGCACAAACGTCAACAAACGCTAGCCAACTAACAACATTCTCAAGCAGTGGTGTGTTCTCGCCAATGTTAACAGTTACTATGGCAAATGGTTGTTCGTATTCTACAACAGCAAACAACTTAATTACATCGTATGCATTGCCATCAGTTAATTTTTCACTTACCAACACTTCGGGTTGTGCTCCTTTAAATGTTGCAACTCAAAATAACACAACTGGAGCATCAAGTTATTTATGGCAATTTTTCGATGGATTAAATTCAACGGATTTTCAGCCAACTCATGCGTATTTAAGTCCGGGGACATTTAGTGTTCGATTAACAGCAACATCAGTTCAGGGATGTGTGGCACAACAACAATTAAACAATGCGGTTACAGTTATAAGTCCTTCTTCTGTATTTTCCGCAATCGACACGATGGGATGTCCTCCATTTTCCATTCAATTTAACAATTCATCAGTTGGCGGTGCAAATTATTTGTGGAATTTTGGTGATGGTTCAACTTCAACCCAGGCAAATCCGGTTCATGTATATCAAAATTTAGGGCAATATGATGTAACATTAATCACATCAAATAACAACGGTTGCCGCGACACACTCCAAATAACAAATTTCATTGATGTATCCTATCAACAAGCAACGTATACTGCTCCTCCCGCAATTTCAGGTTGTGCGCCTTTCGAAGCTTCTTTTAGCTTAAATGCCCAATCAGGAATGAGCTATGAATGGAATTTTGGTGATGGAAGCATTTCGAATTTATCAAATCCAACACATGAATTTAATGAGCCAGGAACATACGTTGTTTCGCTAACCGTAAATGATGGAACACCTTGTTCATTAATTTACACGAGCTTTCAAACTGTTATAGTTGAAGGAATTCTTCCTGAATTTATGGCAGAAGTTGGTATTTGTCCTCCATTCCCTGTAACCTTTACTGATACAACAAGCGATGCAGTTTCTTGGTTGTGGGATTTTGGAGATGGATCTACCTCAACGGCAGAAACACCTATACATGTTTTTTCAAGCACAATCAATCACCATGTTGGATTAACAACTACAACGGCTTCGGGTTGTGTATATTCTTATGTTGGATTTAATGCTGTTAATTTTGCGCCTACATCAGCTACATTTACAAGCACATATAATCCAGGTCCTTTTCCTCAAACAGTTCAATTTAATTCAACGAATCCAGTTGCTACAGGTTGGTTATGGAATTTTGGAGATGGAACAACTTCAACATTAGAAAACCCTTCACATGTTTATCAAGTAGATGGAGATTATACAGTAGTTTTAACAATTCAAACGGAAGATTGCAGTGTTTCTTCCTCTGGTGATGCTTTCCCTGATGAAGCAATTGATTTAAACCTACAAGTAATTGTTGGAGGTTCTGATCCAAGCCAGGCAGCTGTTCTTGTAGAGCCACTTCGTGGTTGCATTCCAATGAATGTGCTTTTTCACAAGCAAGATGTTTCTCATAATGTAATTCAATGGGTTTTTGGCGACGGAGCTACATCAACACAACAAACTCCTCTTCATATTTATGATGAACAAGGTCTTTACAATGTGTATTATATTGCTCAAACGCCTTATGGTCTTGACACTTTTCAGTATGATCAATCTGTTTTAGTTGGTGGCGGACTACCCGATTTTACGCTAACTCAACAAGGAACTTGTGTTTCTACAAATGTTCAGGTTAGTCCCTTAAATGCAGGAGCGCTCGAGAGTATTCTTTGGACATTTGGTGATGGCGCTACAGCAACTTCATTCAATGCTAGCCATACTTTTTATAATGCCAATACCTCTTTTACAGTTCTAATGAATGTCATGGACACGTTAGGTTGCAGCTCTTCTAGTTTTCAAAGTTTCTTGGTTAGCCCTCCTGTTCCTGTTATTGAATTTCCTTCTACGGTTTGCCGCGACACAGTTGATTTTACAAACAGCTTCGCTAATTTAATAGGGTTTAATTTTGAATGGAACTTTGGCGATGGAACAACTTCGAACGATGCAAGCCCAAGTCATTATTATACAACAGAAGGAACCTATACTGTTTCACTTACTGTTTCAACGCCATCAGGTTGCACATCAACAATCGTAGCCGATCATACAATTTTGGTAGCTATCCCTCAAGCAATATGGTCATTAGATGGCCCTGCAGAAGGTTGCGCTCCTTTAACAACAACGTTCGTAAATGAAAGTGCAACTAATCAAGTAACTTGGTTTTGGTCTGATGGTACCTGGTCTTTAGGAGGATGGAATGGTACTAATTACATCAACCCTGTTACTAAAACATTTGAAAATCCAGGTGTATATGGCTTCTATCAGCGAGTTGCAAGTGCTATTTTACCAGGTTGTAATTACCAAGAAAATTTTCCGAATGTTATTACTGTTCATGGAGCTGATGCTGATTTCAGTTTTACCCAAACTGGACTATGTCTACCTTTAACGGCTCAATTCACCGATTTAAGTGAAGGTGCTGTATCTTGGTCTTGGGATTTTGGAAATGGAAATACATCCACCGAACAAAATCCTACAATGAACTTTACTAGTATGCCTGGAGATTCGGTTACTCTTCAAATTACTACCGCTTTTGGATGTACATCA
>CAXNGM010000037.1:0-11027 GCA_964201695.1 Bacteroidia bacterium
TAATGTTCAGTATTTCCATCCTGCTTCATATACGCAAGCGATCCGGTAGCGCTGTATACAGCAAGAACAGATAGCAAAGAAAGCAAGAGCACCACGATCCAAATGGTACGGTCTCCTTTCGCATATATTGCAGGGAAATTCATTCGTATTTATAGATTAAAGTTCGCGAACTGCTTTTTTAAACTGACGGCCACGATCTTCGTAATTTTCGAAAAGATCAAAACTTGCACATGCAGGAGATAAAAGAACGGTATCACCATTTTTCCCTAATGAATAAGCCGCTTTCACTGCTTCTGTTGCACTTCCCGTTTCAACAATATGCTCAACCATTCCTTGAAAAGCATCTTGGATTTTTTGGTTGTCTTTCCCTAAACAAACAATGGCTTTTACTCTACCACGAACCAAATCGCTTAGCATTGCATAGTCGTTTCCTTTATCAACACCGCCAACAATCCAAATAACAGGATTCGACATGCTTTCGAGGGCGTACCAAGTTGAGTTTACATTGGTTGCTTTTGAATCATTGATAAATTCAATTCCATGAACCTTCGTTACAAATTCCAAACGATGTTCAATACTGTCAAAATCCATTAGACTTTCTCTAACTAGTTCTTTCCTAATATCTAACACTCGGGCGGAAATGCCGGCTGCCATAGAATTACATTGATTGTGTTTGCCTTGAAGTGCGAGGTCGAAAATGGACATGATAAATGGATCGTTTATGTTAAAGTGAATTTGATTTTCTTGAATTGATGCTCCATGTTCAATCTTTTGAGAAAGAGAAAATGGAGCTTTTTGAGCCGGGCTTGGGAAGGTTTTTAATGCTTCTTGGATGATGGAATCATCGGCATTGTAAACAAAAACACCCTGCTCATCCATATTCTGAAGAATGCGGAATTTGGAAGCGATGTAATTGGAAAGTTGGTAATCGTATCGATCGAGATGATCTGGAGTAATATTGAGTAAAACCGCTATATCCGCTTTAAAATCAAACATGCCATCAAGTTGAAAGCTGCTTAATTCAAGTATGTAAAAATCACGGGATGTTTCCGCCACCTGACGTGCAAAACTTTTGCCCACGTTGCCTGCCACACCAACATTTAATCCGGCATTCTTAAAAATATGATAGGTTAAAAGTGTCGTCGTTGTTTTACCATTTGTGCCCGTTATCGCAACCAATTTCGCATCCGTATAACGAGCTGCAAATTCAATTTCAGAGATTACTGTAATTCCTAGTTTAAGCGCCTCCACGATTATTGGAGCTTTATCTGGAATTCCTGGGCTTTTGATTATGAGGGACGCGGATAAGATTTTATCGAATGAATGCGTTCCTTCTTCGAACTCAATTTCTTTACGAATTAGCTCCTCCTTGTATTTAGGAACGATCAAACCTTGGTCGGAAACAAACACAGTAAAGCCCTTGAGTTTTGCCAATACGGCAGCACCCAAACCGCTTTCGGCGGCTCCTAGAATGGCTATATGTTGATTCTCGTTCAAGGTTAACGAAGTTTTAAAGTCACGATGGTTAATACAGCTAGAGCAATCCCAACAATCCAGAAACGGGCAACAATTTTAGATTCATGAAATCCCATTTTTTGGAAATGGTGATGAAGAGGTGCCATTCGGAATATGCGTCGTCCTTCGCCATATCGTTTCTTGGTGTACTTGAAGTAGCTAACTTGTAGAATTACACTCATGTTTTCGACAAGGTAGATTCCGCAAAGAATTGGAATCAGGAGTTCTTTACGAAGCATTATAGCAACAACTGCAACGATTCCGCCCAATGCCAAACTTCCGGTATCGCCCATAAAAATTTGAGCAGGGTAACTGTTGTACCATAAAAATCCTACGCAGGCACCCACAAATGCACTCATGTAGATTACAATTTCACCCGAGTTGGGTATGTACATGATATCGAGGTAATCGGCAAAAATGAGGTTACCCGAAACGTAAGCAAACAGAGCAAGTACAAAGCCGATTATACCCGTAGTTCCTGCGGCCAAACCATCTAAACCATCGGTCATATTTGCACCATTGGAAACGGCTGTAATGATGAAAATAACAATCGGAATGAAAATAAGCCAGGCCCATTTCTCATAGTTATCGCCAAGGAAAGCGAGGATTTTGGCATAATTGAACTCGTGATTCTTAACAAATGGAATGGTAGTAATGGGAGCTTTAGCATCAACATACTTTTCTGTGTGCTCAGCCATACGGTCGGTAGTTTTCATTTGTACCGTATTTTCAATTCCTACAATTTGACGACGAATGGTAACCTGAGGATGGAAATACAAAAGCAAGCCGACAAAAATCCCAACACCTATTTGACCAACCACTTTAAATCGCCCAGATAACCCTTCCTTATTCTTCTTAAAGACTTTTATATAATCGTCCAAAAAGCCAATTGCCCCTAAGCCAATTGTTGAAATGATAAGAGCAACTATGTATACGTTATGCAGCTTGGCGAATAATAGAGTTGGAATTAGAATACAGGATAAAATAATTAACCCGCCCATGGTTGGGGTTCCTTGTTTACTCATTTGACCTTGAAGTCCAAGATCTCGGATTGTTTCTCCAACTTGTTTTACTTGCAGATATCGGATAATTTTTTTTCCGAAAACCAACGAAATGACCAATGATAGAATCAAGGCCATCGCTGCCCGGAACGAGATAAACTGAAACAAACCAACACCCGGCAAATCGGTGTTTTTAGCGAGGTAATCAAAAAGATAATATAACATCAGCTTCCTTGTATATTAAATGTTTGGTTGAGTTCATCCATATCATCGAATGGATATTTCACTCCTTTTATTTCCTGGTATTTCTCATGTCCTTTGCCAGCAACAAGAATAATATCGCCCGGCTTACTGAGCGCACAAGCTGTATGAATTGCTTCACGTCTATCGGTGATGGATAACACTTTTTTGTAATTCACAGCATCTACCCCAGCTTTCATTTGACGAATAATTTCATCGGGGTCTTCCGAACGTGGATTGTCAGAAGTAAGAATAACTCGATCGCTTAAGTCGCAAGCAATACGCGCCATCTCGGGTCTTTTTGCTGCATCACGATCACCACCACAACCCACCAATGCAATTACTTGCTCATTTCCAGTTCGGAGTTCATTTATAGTTCGCAATACATTATTTAATGCATCAGGAGTATGCGCATAATCAACAATTGCGGTAATTCTATTATCCGATTGAATATATTGAAAGCGGCCTTCAACACTTTTCAAGGTGCTTAATGCAGTGAGTGTATTCACCTTGTCTTGCCCAAGGAGCACTGCAACAGCGTAAACTGCTAATAAATTATATGCATTGAATGTTCCAATTAGCGAAGTCCAAACTTCTTGTTCATCAATACGCAGATGCATTCCAGCTAATTCTTTTTCAATGATTCGGCATGAAAAATCTGCACCTTGACTTAAACCATAAGTTTGAATCGTGGCTTTTGTAAAATCCGCCATGGCTAAGCCAAAGTCATCATCCCTATTTACGAGTGCAAAAGCATCGGAAGATAGTTCTGAGAAAAAACGTTGTTTGGCTGCAAAATAGTTTTCAAAAGTTTTGTGGTAATCGAGATGATCGTGAGTCAAATTCGTAAATACTCCACCCGCAAAATCAATCCCTTGAATTCGATGTTGATCAACGGCATGAGAACTCACTTCCATAAAAACATACGAACAGCCTGCTTTTACCATACGATCAAGTAATGCTTGAAGCTGAACCGGATCGGGTGTTGTATGTGTTGAAGAAATTACAAGATCAGCAATTTGATTTTTAACAGTCGATAGTAAACCACAGGTATGATCGAGTTTTGAAAACAAATCAAAAAGCAAGGTTGCGATTGTGGTTTTGCCATTCGTACCCGTAACACCAACAACCTTTAAACGTGACGATGGATTATCATAAAAATTAGAAGCAATGGTACCTAATGCAAAAGCGCAATCTTTAACAATCACATAGGTTACTTTTTCCCGGAGAACATTGGGTAGTTCTTCGCACACAATGGCAATAGCTCCAAGTTCTTCGGCAGCATTAATGTATGCATGACCGTCGGAATGAATTCCTCTAACTGCCACAAATAAACCATTCTTCTCAACAGTACGAGAATCGGCAGTAACAGATAGGATTGCAAGATTGGTTGAACCATGCAACTCAATTGCTCCTGCTTTGTATAATATGTCTCGTAGCAGTCTCATTTAGGTTAATTCGATTAGTACTACCATGTTTTTTTTAATAGGAACTCCTGCAGGTACAGACTGTGATTTCACAATTCCACGGCCAACAATCTGAACACGGAGACCTTGGTTTTCTAATAAATAAATCGCGTCTTTCAAGCCCAATCCTCGAACATCTGGAACCTGATTACTTGCCATTACTTGAGGTTTCACGATCGCTTTGTTTCCAGTTAGCGAAACCTGAACCCATTCTTCATCTGCAGGAACTAAACCTTGCAAACCAGTTTTCTTCATGAGTTGTGCAATATCTTTCCCAACCCCTGAAAAGTTTTTCATCGTTGCGGCTGTTGCAAATGCTTTGGGTTTACTTTCTTGTATTTCGATGTTTTGCGCATATACTTTATCGGCAACTTCTTTGAATACTGGACCAGCAACCAAATTGGCATAGTAAACAGAATTTGACGGCGCACTTACCACAACTATACATGTGTATTTGGGATTGTCGGCGGGGAAATATCCAACAAAGGATGCTTGGTATTTTTTGGCGCCGCTACCAGTATCTTTATAACCATCGGCTCCGAATGCAATTTGAGCAGTCCCCGTTTTACCACCTATCTTATAATGTGGATTCTTCAGATTTGAGGCCGTTCCTCGCTCAACAACACCTTCAAGCATGGGCTTCAATTTATCGATGGTGGCTTTTGAACAAATAGCAGGATCTAAAACAATAGGGTCGAAACGACGAACCGTTTGACCTCTGTAACGAATCTCTTCTACAAATTGCGGCTTCATGAATTTGCCATTATTTGCAACAGCATTATAAAATGACAAAACTTGAATTGGAGCCATCAAGCATTCGTATCCAATCGACATCCAAGGCAATGTTAAGCCCGACCATGAAGCATTACTTGGGTCTTTTAAGTTGGGTTGATATTCACCACTAATTTGCAAGCCAAGTGTTTCTTGCACATGAAACTTGCGGATTCTATCGATAAATTTTTTGGGACTAGAACGGTAAGCATTGTTTACCGCCTGAGAAATGGCTGTATTGGAAGATTGTACAAAAGCATCTGCAAGGGTGATTTTCCCAAATCCACCTTCATGCGAATCTTTCATCGAAACTCCATTGTAAAATACTTCCCCTTTTCGAGTATCCAATATATCAGTAGGTTTAGCCAAGCCATCTTCGAACAAGGCCATCAAAGAAGCTAACTTAAATGTAGAGCCCGGTTCCGATCCAGCAGCAATTGCGTAATTGTAATTTTCGGCATACGTGCTATCACCAACTCTACCTAGGTTTGCTATTGCACGGATGTAGCCCGTTTCTACCTCCATCAAAACAACACAGCCATTTGCGGCATTGTGTTTTTTCAATTGACGCATAAGTTCCGCTTCAGCAACATCTTGAATTCCAATATCAATTGTCGAAACAATATCATTCCCCTCTTTGGGCTCAACTTCAGCACCATCATTTAAGGGAATCCAAGTTCCTCCAGAAATTTTTTGTTGCAGCTGTTTACCACTTATCCCTTTTAATTCATCATTAAAAGACCCTTCAATTCCAAGAGGTGTTTTATCGTTTTCGAAACGACCAAGTGTTCTGAGTGCAAGATGACGGAAAGGCATTTCGCGCCGCGATCTAGTTTCAACGAGCAATCCTACTTTATATCTTCCGAATCGAAGAATTGGAAATTTCTTTAACCGTTTCATTTCAGGATGACGAACATCCTTTTTCAAGAGAAAATAAGGTGCTTTGGCAGCATAAGCGTTACGAATTTCTCTTCTGTATTGATCTTGAGTTTTATCTTGAAACGTTGAACTCATCATCAAAGCCAAGGAATCGATACTCTCTTTAAGAAAGTACTTCTTCTTTTTATCGACCCGCATGTCTATATAAACATCGTAAAGTGGCACCGATGTGGCGATCAAACTTCCATCGGTTGAATACATATTTCCGCGCATCGCTTCTTTCGATTGAAGTCGAATGGTTTGATGTTGCTTTTTTGCCAACCAAAAATCTCGGTTTAAGACTCCGATGCTAAATGCACGAAACAATATCAGGAAGCCGAAAGCAACTACAACGAAATAGATAATTCGAAGTCTAAAAACTATGTCTTTCGGAGTATCCACGATTAATTTGCAGGTGCTTGGGTTGGCGATTGAATGATAAGTTTATGCGGCGGTTCTTTGGCTTCCAAAAGTCCCAGAGGAGCAACTTTAACAGCTACTTGACTTTGGTTCGACAAAAACATGAGTTCCGATTTCAGGCTTATGTATTCATCTCTAAAGTCTTTCAATTGGGTATTGGTGCGTTCTGTTTCACGAATTGTTCTTTCGGCATGTAATGTATTGGCGATATAGAATCCAATTAAAAGCGCAATGAAAAGTGTAAAAGGAAGGTTGCTGATTTTGGCAAATGAGTTTAAAAAGTCACCATCAAACACATGAACAATCGATCTCGTAAAAGCATTCATCTTGCGAGGTGCTTTTAGAGGATTTTCTTCATCCGTTTGTTGATTTCTAAACTTATTCATTCTTCGTTTTTTTCTCCAATTCTTAGTATTGCACTGCGTGATCTGTTATTTCTATGTATTTCTTCTGCATCTGGTCTTATTGGCTTTCTCGTGATGCCTTTAAAAGGCAGCTTACTATTTCCAAAAAGATCTTTCTCCACTTCTCCTTCAAACTTTCCACTTCGTAAAAAATTCTTCACTAATCGATCTTCCAACGAATGGTAACTCATCACAACCAACCTTCCCCCGGGGCTCAGAACCTCTGATGTTTGCAGGAGCATTTGCTTTAAACTCTCCAGCTCATCGTTGACTTCAATCCGTATCGATTGAAACACCTGCGCGGCAAACGTATGTTCTTGTCCACGACGCATAAATGGACGTATAAGATCCATGAGTTGCTGAGTGGTTTTTATGGGCCTATCGGATCGAACATTTATAAGATGCTTCGCAAGTTTCCCTGCTTCCGACAATTCTCCATATTCTTTGAAAATCCTTCTCAGTTCTTCTTCCGAATACGTTTCGAGTAATTTCTGGGCGGTCATTCCTTGAAGGACATTCATTCGCATATCGAGATTTGCGTCGAAACGAATCGAAAATCCTCTTCCTGCTTCATCAAATTGATGCGATGAAACACCGAGATCTGCAAGGATACCATCTACTGGAATCGCCCGATACAATTTCAAGTAGTTTTTAATAAACTTGAAATTATGAGGGATTAAAGTGAAGCGATCATCATCTGGAGCGTTGGCCGCAGCATCATTATCCTGATCGAAAGCGAAAAGTTTTCCATCTGGACCGAGATGTTTTAATATTTCGCGACTATGTCCACCACCACCAAACGTTACATCGATATACGTTCCAGATGGGTTAATCCGAAGACCTTCTATACAAGCGTTTAAAAGAACAGGGTCGTGATAGATCATGCTTTCTCAGCATCTCCACCCAGTTTCCCCATTACCCTTTCGGCTAGCTGAGCAAAACTATCTGGATCGTATGAACCCATCACATTATCATACCCTGTAGCTGACCAAATCTCGATCTTGTTCAGATTCGCAGTAAATACCAAATCGGCAGATATTCCAGCAAAATCTGCCAGACGACGAGGTAACAAGACGCGATTTGTTGCATCTACCTCAACGCTTACTGCTCCATTTGTAAACTGACGGATAAAATCATCATTGTCCTTATTGAAGCGATTAAGTTTCGCAAGGTCGCTCATGGTTTCCTCCCAAAGATCGATTGGATATAACACCAAACATTTGCGGAACACGCTGCGGTTGATTACAAAGCGCTCCCGCAAAGCAGCTGGAAACTGCTTCATCAGGCCGGCGGGCATCATTACCCGCCCCTTTGCATCTACTTTACAGGCATATTCACCTATGTAATTTGTCATCCCTCAGGGTTGATTTAGGAGGTAAAAGTAAAGAATAAAAAATCACTTCTTACCACATTCTACCACTTTGTTGAAAACTTGTTTCATTTTTTTCTTTAAATTTTATCAACCAATTGATTTTACTAATAAAAATAAAGTGGTAAATTGTGGAGAGCATGTAATATTTTATGGGCGATTCCCCGATTTTTTTTCTCTAGTTGAATCGAATTCATATTCATTTGGGTGAACTTCTAAGAAATTGGTTACTTTTGGTCGGTTTCTAAAGAAAAACGAATGCAGGAGGAACTAATAACCGAAGGAGAGTTCAGATACATTAAACAAGGAGAAGGGCCCGTGCTTCTTATATTACATGGTCTTTTTGGAGCATTGAGCAACTTTAAAGAAGTGCTCGATCGGTTTCGAAACGATTACACTGTGGTAATTCCCATGATGCCGATATATGAGCTTCCGGTTCAGGAAACTCATGTTCGAAGCCTTGCTGCTTTTATTCATCGCTTTGTGGAATTTAAAGGCCTTAAAGAAATTAACTTACTTGGTAATTCTTTAGGCGGTCATGTTGCATTGGTATATGCATTGACCTATCCGGAGATGGTAAATACCATGATACTAACCGGGAGTTCAGGCTTGTATGAAAATGCAATGGGCGGATCGTTTCCTCGAAGAGAGGACTACGATTTTATCCAGAAAAAAGTAGCGTTCACCTTCTTCAATCCAGAAACAGCTACCAAAGAATTGGTGGACGAAGTGTTTGAGATTGTCAATAACAAAGAGAAATTGATTCGTGTACTTGCACTTGCGAAATCTGCAATTCGCCATAATATGGGTGCTGATTTACATAAAATGGATTTACCTGTTTGTTTGATTTGGGGAAAAAACGATCAAATAACTCCTCCTGAAGTTGCTGAAGAGTTTCATAAACTGCTTCCGAACTCTGAATTATTTTGGATTGATGAATGTGGGCATGCTCCAATGATGGAGAAACCACATGAATTTAACAATTTGCTTGAACCTTGGTTGAAGCATGTTTTTTCTTAATGCACATGAAAATTGATACGAAAGTAGTTGATGAGCTTGCGCATCTTGCTCGCCTTTCTTACGAGAATGAAGCGAAACAGGAAATTGTAACTGAGCTAAATAAAATTATCGCCTTTGTTGAGAAACTCGGTGAGATAAATACCGACGGTATCGAACCGCTCATTTATATGGTTGATGAAACCAATGTTGCTCGAGTAGATAAAATGAAACAGGATGTAACTCAAGACGAGGGCTTGAAAAATGCACCTAAAAAAGATTCCGATTATTTTAGAGTACCGAAAGTTATAGAGCATTAAAAAAGGCGATTGAAATTCAATCGCCTTTTTTGTGAAGCTTTTAGATTAGCAATATTGATCAAAAGCCATCAATAAGTTCTCTGCAATCATTTGAGGAGTTCTGCCTTCAATGTGATGACGTTCAATAAAATGAACAAGTTTACCATCTTTAAACAATGCCATTGCTGGAGAAGATGGAGGATATGGGGCAAAGTATTTTCTTGCCTGAGCAGTTGCTTCTGCATCATTTCCTGCAAACACAGTTGTTAAATGTGTGGGTTTGTTTTCAGCTTTATCAATCGCCATTTTTACACCTGGCCTGGCTGAACCTGCAGCACATCCACACACAGAATTAACAACAACAAGCGTTGTTCCTTCCATATTATTTAATGCTTGATCAACTTCAGCTGACGTTCGAAGTTCTTGAAAACCAGCAGATGAAAGTTCTGCTCGCATTGGTGTTACTATTTGTTCTGGATACATTTCTCTTTATTTTCTAATTCGAATGGCAAAGTTAGTGCAAAAATAAATTACTGACGGAACGTCCGAATTATTTATCATTTCTTTCGTTCGGTAGTGAATTGAACAAGATCAATGAAGGATTTTTTATAAGGTGAATCTGGGAATTCGGACAAAGCGACCATGGCTTTTTCTCGGTACTCAATCATTTTTGATTCTGCATATTTTATTCCATTGCCTGCATTCACGATGGAAATAACTTCTTCAACACGCGCTGGATCGGTATTGTGATTCTTAATGATATGGATGATATTTCTTTTTTGAGTAGAACTCGAATTCGCCAACGTGTAAATGAGTGGCAGTGTCATTTTTCGTTCCTTAATATCGATTCCCGTTGGTTTACCGATAGCACTATTGCTCTCGTAATCAAAAAGATCATCTTTTATTTGAAATGCAATTCCAATGTCTTCTCCAATCTGCTTCATTTTGGACACAATTTCTTGGCTAGATCCTGCCGAAGCAGCACCACTCGCACAACAAGATGCAATTAAAGTGGCTGTTTTTTGTCGAATGATATCAAAATAAATAGATTCCTGGATATCTAAGCGGCGCGCCTTTTCGATTTGCAAAAGCTCCCCTTCACTCATTTCTCTCACCGAATCACTTACAATCTTCAACAATTGAAAATCCGAGTTATCGACAGAAAGTAAAAGTCCTTTGGAAAGCAAATAATCGCCCACCAAAACAGCAATTTTATTCTTCCAAAGCGCATTAACAGAAAAGAAACCCCGTCTTTCATTCGAGTCATCAACCACATCATCGTGCACCAATGTTGCGGTATGCAACAATTCAATCATGGAAGCGGCACGGTATGAACTCTCATGAATACCGCCGCAGATTCCAGCAGATAGAAAAACAAACATGGGCCGAATTTGCTTTCCCTTTCTCTTAACAATGTAGTAAGTTATCTTTTCCAGTAATGGAACGGAACTCTTCATCGATTCACGGAATTTCCGTTCAAAGACTTTCATTTCCTCCGCAATTGGAGCTTTAATATGATCTAAGGATATCATTAGCGCTGTAAATGTAAAACTTGAATGCTTGTCAATGACGAGAATTGTAAAATTGTTTTTAACCTAAATATTCCACCCTATTAAAAGCAAAATCAA
>CAXNGM010000038.1:0-10922 GCA_964201695.1 Bacteroidia bacterium
ATGGCCGAGAAGCCTTTGGTATATTGTTCCAATGCCCGTAACGACAGCGACGAAGATCCCTTGAACCTCAAAGAAGCCGTGAACTCGTATTTGGAAACAGCCATGACACGCGGAACGACCAGCAAACTGGGTTATATTAAAACCGAAACCTCCCAAGCGAATATCCTGAAACTGGTTTACAGTTTAAGCGGCGATAAGATTCAATGCCGTATATTGGTATTCAAAAATAAAGTCAAAGTAAACGAGCTCAGCATCTCCACCTCAGCTTCCAAAGCGGCTTTGGATATTGTGAATAGGGTGGAGGGGATAATAAAATAAAACTATGAAATCCTACTTTCTTATTCTGTTAAGCTTTCTTTTTGGCCAACTGCAAGCCCAAACCGATTTTTACGATCAGTTAAAAAAAGACTACGACCGTTTTCGCAAAGAAGAGAAATACGATAGTGCACTAGTAATTGCTAAGCAGATGAATGCTTGGGCAATGCAAATCGAAACAGATACTAGTTTAAGGTATGCTGTTAGTATGCGTTATATGGGCTTGAATTATATTAATTTACAAAATTTCGATTCCTCTTTAATTTGCCTCGAACATTCCATGCAAATTTTAGAAAAACAACATCGCCAGCTTGCACGCGAATACACGGAGTGCTTAAATCTTATGGGAATATGCTACAGGAATAGAGGCGAATTTAAACAAGCAGAAGCAGCATATCTGAAAGCAATTGAGATACGTAAAAAGCATCCTACAAATCAGGGCGATAAACCTCGGTATCAGAATAATCTTGGCTTTTTATATGTTTCTATGGGCTTATATAATGAGGCTGAGAAATTAATAAGTAGTGCAGTAAAACGTTTTGAAGAGCTTTATGCAGTGGATACTTCAAAATACATATCGTCTATCCACAGTTTAGCTGCGGTTAAGTATGCCAAGGGCGAATTTGAAGAGGCAGACAAATATTTTTCAATTTGGTTGCACTGGACAACAAATAATAATTATGCACAGCAAAAGATGATGGAAGGCATCAAAGACTGTATCGAAAACAATGTGGCATTGCATAATTTTGATAAAGCACATTTTCTGCTGAATTATGCCGACTCAATTTTATATCTACATCCCGAAATAAAAAATAGAAGTCAGAACGCCGGTATTCTTTATGCCCATGCCAACTTAGCCTTTCATGAAAAAAAATGGTCTGATGCCATTAAATATTATGAACAAACTATTTCGTTTTGCGCGCAACATCATCTTACGCAATTAAATGAATATGCCGATGCTTATTTTGGATTATCATCTATTGAGTTAAAAGATGAAAATCTTGAGCGAGCCTTGGAATTCGCAAATAAAGCGCTCGATAAACGACACGAAAAATTAGGTGGCCGTCATCCCGAATATGCTACTTCGCTCAAACAAAATGCAAAAATATTAACTTCATTTAATCGCTATAAGGAGGCAATAAAGTATTTATTGGAAGCGGAAGAAATACTAGAAGCAGAGTTGGGTGTTAATTCTAAGTTAGTAGCTGAAGTAAGAAAGGATTTAGGAATAAATTATAGAAAACTAGGGCTTTATCGAGATTCTGAAATATTTACCAAAAAAGCGTTGGATTTTTATCAAAAAGAACACGATATCGTGGGTACATCAACGTTGTTAAACAATTTAGGTTATTTATATCTGGATGACGGGAATCTTGAGGAGGCCCAAAAATTAATCGCAGAGGCTCTAGGGTTGAGGATTCATTTATTTGGCGCCGATACATCACGTTATTATGCGGTTATTCATAGTCTTGCTAAGTCCTATTATTGTTTGGGTGATTATCGGAATGCAAAATTTTATTTTCAATGTTGTTGGGATTATTTAAAAAAGCAGCCTAAGTTAACAGATACTAAAACGGAAGTTTTGATCGATATGTCAGTTAATTTTATGCGATTGTCTGATTTTAAAGCCTCGGGTCGTAGCTTATCAATTGCCGATTCATTAATTGCAGCTAACCAAATTTTCGAGAAATCGGCCATGCGAGCATTTGTTCAAAAAAATTGGGGTGATCTTTCCTTAGAGCTTGCCGAATTTGAAAAAGCACTAAATCTATATCATGATTCAGAAAAACGACTCAAGAATTTAGACCTTAGTCGAAGCAAAGAATTTTCGCAAATAATGCTGGGCCTATCAAAATATTATTTACACGACAAAGCAAAAAACCTCAATAAATCCCTAGATTTTATAAAAGAAGCTGCAAAAATTCAATTTGATGTGCTTGGTTCGCAACATGCCGAATATGCCAATACCATAAATATAATGGGTATTATTTATAACCAAAAGGCCCAATACGATTCGGCCTTAGTGTGTTTTAATCGCTCCTTGAAAATTAAGGAGGTATCATTAGGAACTGCTCATTCGAGTTATGCATCAACATTAAATAATCTTGCGGTTCTCTTCTTAAATATGGGAGCTCACGACAAGGTTTTACCCCTCTATGAGCAAGTACTCAATATCAAACAGGCTATCTTTAAATCACCCCATAAGGATATTGCAATCTCATATAACAATATTGCCATGCAGCATCAGCGATTGGGGAATTTTCAATTTGCTGAAGATTATTTCAAGAAGGCCTTGGCCATGCGCATAGAACTGGGACCTGCCGATAACCCTGTAATTGCTTCTAGCTTCATCGCGCTGGGTAACTTTTATAAGCTAATTGGCGATTACACTGCTGCATGGGATGCCTATAAACTTGCTGCTGCGATTTGGAAAAATAGAGACGACGATAGCAGCGATGAGTTCGCATACTTTTTAATTGGAAGATCTGAGCTATTCCTTAATGATGAGGATTTTCGAAGTGCTGAAGCAGATGTCAGAAGAGCTCTTAAGATTTATGAATCAATAGATGGTTTAGGTACTTCTAATCCCAAAAATGCGGTTGCATTGAATAGTCTTGGACGTGTTTTTCTTAAAGAAAGGAGCTATCATTTGTCAGACAGTTGTTTTCAGAAATCTTTGATAATAAGATTGGGGATGTCTCAAAAAAATTATCATGAAATTGCAAGAAGCTACAGAAATCTAGGCGATTTATCTATGGAGCGCAAGGATTATATTAAGGCCGACGAATATTACCGAATAGCATTGTCTATTGCAGATTCGAGTCGTGGCAAAAATTCGCCACTTTCTGCGTCAATTAATATTGCACTTGCAAAAACTAAACATAAAGAGAGAAAGTTCGACGAATTTTATGCCTTAGGAAATAAATTAATGATTTCTAAAACGGTTGAATTGGCAAATAATTTCGAATGGTTAAATGACTATCAGCGCGAACTTTATTGGAAAAAGGAAAGTTCATTTTTTGAATATCTTTCTGAAGTAGCCTATGATGGTGTTATTTTCCAACCCGGCCTTTCTGAGTTAAATTATAATGCCTGTTTGATTTTAAAAGGTCAGCTATTAGAAGCAAGAATCGCAAACAAAGGATTTTATGGTGAAATAGAACAGCTAAGAGAAGATATTGCCCAAAGAAGAAAGTTAATGATTAAAATTGAATCGGATGGTATTGGCGAAAGAAAACAGCTGGATCGTTTAAGTCATGAGGCTGACTCTCTTGATAAATTACTTACTACTATAGAACCGGGGTATGCACAGCAAAAGAAAAATCTATCCATTACCTGGAAAGATATACAGCAAAATCTCGAAGTTGATGAAGCTGCAATTGAGTTTGTTCGCTTTCAAAGTTCGTCTGATTCATTATATAGGTATGCGGCATTAGTTGTTAGAAGAGGGGATAAATTTCCAGTGTTTGTTAATTTGTGTCGTGAAGATGATTTGAAGAGCTTGTCGGCACAAAAAGATTTTAGCACCTATTACGATTTGATATGGAGGCCACTGGAAGCCATTTTATCTAATATACACAGCGTTTATTATTCGCCCGTTGGGGAGTTAAATAATATTTCTTTCGGGGCATTGTATAAATCAAAAGACTCATCTCCCCAATTTACCCAAGAATATGTTGTGAAAAGAGGCGTAACTGCAATAGATGATCTCCAAACACTTCTAGCCGACTCGGTTGTTTACTTAATGGATATTTACAAGTTGCATCAGTTAACATCTACCCGTTACTTAGCCTTTGATAGCAGGCGAAAAGAAAGTGAAATTATTTCAAAATCAATAGCTCTAGTAGGTGCTGTAAATTATGATTTTCTTATGGGTCATCCAAAATCGTCCAACAGAATAAAAACAAAAAAGACATTTTCAAGAAGTGCAGCTGTTATAAATCGGCTCGAATATTTGGATGGTACAAGACTAGAAGCAGAGTCAATTTTAGACACTATGCGCAAAAATAATTGGAGGACTGAGTATTTTGCGGGTTCGGCAGCAACAGAAGAAAATATAATACGATTAGAGGCAAAACATGCAAAAAGTATTTTGCATATTGCAACGCATGGCTATGCTTTTCAGACGCAGAATAGAGCAAAATCAAATGTAAATGCATCCAATCATTACAGTTACCGATACAGCACCAACCCCATGGTACGCAGCGGTCTTATATTGGCAGGTGGCAACTGGGCATGGATAGGCAGCGATACACTCACAAAACTCGGCGCAGAACAAAACGGTATCTTAACAGCCTTAGAAGTTTCTCAACTTAACCTAAAGAAAACCAAACTCGTAGTTCTCTCTGCCTGCGAAACCGGCCTTGGAAAAATTGAAGGATCGGAAGGAACTTTCGGTCTCAAGCGCGGCTTTAAACTCGCAGGAGTGGAACAGATGATTGTTTCTCTTTGGTCAGTCCCCGACAAAGAAACCATGGAGTTGATGACACTTTTTTACACGGATCTCACAAAGACGTTAAACCCTGTCATCTCCTTCGAAAAAGCCCAAAAAGAAATGCGCAATACATATCCAACAGAACCTGAGAAATGGGCGGGTTTTGTGTTGGTGAGGTAGGTTTAAGAAAAAAAATATATTTGCGGAAGAAATTCTCTTTATGAAATATTGTATTTTATTCATCATACTCTTTAATTTATCACTTGAAGCGCAAAATACCAGAGGCGTTGTTATTTCAAGTGCCGAGAATGCAATTGCTAGTTCAAGTAAGTATCACGCCATTATTATTTCTGAAAATCAATATCAGGATGATAAAATCAATGATTTGAATGAACCCAAAAATGATGCAGATAAATTAACGTCAATTCTTATTTCAAAATATTCTTTTAGTAAAGAAGATGTAATCCGATTAGTTGACCCTACTAGATCAAACATTATAGATGCAATTGAGCAAAAGCGAAAGTCACTATCAATTGACGACAATCTTCTCATATTCTATGCAGGTCATGGCTACTGGGATGAAGATCTAAAGATGGGATATTGGTTGCCTTCTGATTCGAAAAAAGACAGTAAAAGTAATTGGGTTTCGAACACCGATTTAACGATATACTTATCGGCCTTTGAGTCCAATCATGTGCTTCTAGTTACTGATGCTTGTTTTAGTGGAGGTATTTTTAAAACAAGAAGTATTGGAGGAATGGATCAAGGTACAAAACGTTTGTATGAACTGAAAAGCAGAAAGGCCATTACTAGCGGTAATTTAAAGGAAGTTCCAGATAATAGCGTCTTCATGAAATTTTTTATTAAAGAGCTAGAAATGAATCAAAATACATTTTTAACCTCCGATCAACTCTTTGCTAAAATACGACCTAATATCCTAAATAATAGTTCCACTGAACCGCTTTATGGTGCAATTCACAACACGGGAGACGAAGGTGGAGAATTTGTGTTCTATAGTCCAATTGCAAAAGAGGGGGATTCCGTTGAGATTTTGGAATTAACCTCGATGATTACTAAGGATGCTAAAAGAACAATTTTAGACGTAATTAATGAAGAAAATAAAGTATTGAAAAACCCTAAAAGGGTTGCCATTATTGCTTTTGACAACACTTCTGGAAAGCCGAGTGAGTATGGTGATTTGGGTGGACCGTTGAGAGATATGTTAATAACAGATCTTATGACTGTGAAGAATCTTACTATGGTTGAGCGACAGGCTTTAGAGAAACTGTTAACCGAGCAGAATTTAAATAATTCCAATAGATTTGATCAGGCTACAGCGACTAAAATTGGAAAACTATTGGGCGCAGAGGTAATTATAACAGGTACCTATTTTGAATTCTTCGGAAGTCTCAGGGTAGACGCGAAATTTATCAATGTTGAAACGGGTGAAATTGATTTCTCTGTTGGTGTAGATGGCGCCAGAGAAAAATTCTTAGATTTGAAAAAATCCTTAGCAAATATGATTCTTGAAAAACTTAAATAACTTAAACCTACTATTTTCATGAAAATTTATTTTACTATTGTTTTGACTTTAATTGGTATGAGCTTTTTGAACGCTCAATCTTCTAAAGTAGCAATCCTCGATTTTGAAAACACTTCAGGAAAAACGGAATACGATGCCTTAGGAAAGGCGATAAGCAACATGCTAATTACAGACCTTGCTAAAAATATTCATCCCAAAAAGGTAGAGTTTTTTGAACGTTCGCAATTAAGCAAACTATTAGACGAGCAGAAACTCCAGAAAAGCAAGAATTTTGATGCCAAAACAGCTGTAGATTTTGGTAAACTCAGTGGGGTTAATTACGTGTTTGTAGGTTCGGTATTCGTATTGGACGGAACTTGTAATTTTTCATCTAAACTGGTTGATGTTCAAACCTCGAAAATTATTTTGGCGAAAGATGTGAGTGGTAAGATTGAAGCTTGGTTGCAATTGAAAACACAATTGGCAGAATCTATAGCAAATCAGTTAAATAATCCAATAACTGTAGAACCTACATATAAAGATCAAGTTACATCTCTTGTCACGCTCAATCAGTATGGGAAAATTCTTACTACTATGGATGGAGGTGATGTGGACAAAGCAGAACAACTGAGAAGTGTGTTTCAGGAGACCACACCCGATTTTAAATATTTCGATGATATTAAAGATGATATTGAAAAACTCAAACAACGCGTTTCTGAATTAGAAAATGTTACTGATATTTTGACTGATGCTTTTGAACTTGGTGAAAAGGCCGAAATGAAGAAAGATTTCGCTAGTGCAATTAAATACTTTAATAAATTCATTAAGAATCCAGGAAATCTAGGTTATATTGAAAATAAAAAATTATACGCCTACAGTAAATTGGCATCACTTCAATTTTATACTGGGGATTATTCTAACGCTCTTGAAAATTCTAGAAAAGCACAACTTATATATAAATATTATCCTAAGGCCAATGAAATTGAATTAATGACATTGATAAAACTCGATTATAAAAATGAATCTAACGTAAAATATTATTTTATTATTGATTCATTGAGTTATTGGAAAGAGCGAGAATTTATTAAGCAGAATCAAAATTCTGCCCTTGTTTGGTATTATTCTGGTAATTATGGTGTAAATGGATGTCTGCCGCTAAATGAAGAATCAGAGATTATACTTTATGAAGGCATGAGCAAATATGGATATAAAGATAATGTTACAAATGAATTGAAATTAGATAAAAAATTAAAAGAAGCTAGTTTGCGTGTAAATTTTAAAAAAAAAACAAGAAAATACGAAGAAATTGAAACTAAATTGATGAATTATAATGATCCTCTTTTATTTTCAACTTCTCGTATGGTGTCTTTTTACAAACTATCACTAGCTTACGCGAAAGAATTGTATGACGCAGGAGAAACTAAAAATTACCAAAAGCATTTAGAGAAAGAGATCAAGAGAATGCAAGATTTTGGAATTGAATGTACTAGTTGTATTGATAATCAACGCATTCCAATAAGCCAATTTGGCGATGGTAAAGAAAAATGGATTGAAACAGAAAAAATATTTAACAGTTTAGAATACACATTGGAAGATGCAGGATGGAATGTTTTTGCTAATGATTTTACTTTTATATATGGCCAATTCTTATTTAAATATCTTATTTTATTAATTAAAGAAAATCAAATACAAGATGCAGCTGCGCTTTATCGAAACATTCTTAAAACTGAAGTGGTGAATGATAGGGATTCATATTTTAATAATACATATTGGGATATATTGTTGGGGTTAAGAGATATAAATCAAAGTAATTCAATGTTCCCCCTCTCTAAATTGGAATTTGAAAAAATAATCGATTTAAAAATCGAAAATGAACTTAAGAATATTAATGTGCCAATTTCTAATTTTGAGAATATCAAGGAATTAAAAATTCAAACTAAAGAAGGCAGTATTGAAGTAGAATTAGACTCTAAAATAATTTCAAAAAGTTTGATTTGGTCAAAAAATATTGGAATTATTAATGATTCTCAGGGCAGTAAAATGCAATATATAGACTCAGAGGAAGAAGCATGGGACTCAATGGTAGATTCTATACCTGGATATTGTTATTACCTTTTTGATGAAAGTAATGGATTTAAATATGGTAAAATGTATAACTATTGGGCACAAAATCTAATTGCTAAGAATCCGCCATTAGGTTGGAGAGTTCCTAATCAAAAAGACTTTTACAATTTACTGGGATTAGAAAATATTAAAGATATTATTCAGAAAATTAAAAATTTAGAGATAAATATTGATACATTAAAATTGATTAAATCATCAACAGATTATTTAATTTCCTATAATCCATCAAAACCAAAATCGGCTATTGATCATGATAATGTCTTTTCACTTCTCATAAATGATGGGGTTGATGAATATTTATTTGAAAATTTATTTTATTTTGAAAGCAAATTGGATTCTGTAACCTTAATTAATCAAGTTAGAAACTTCTTAAAGGGTAATATGGAATCTGAAATCGCCGAAATTGTAGCAGGGCTTTTTTACTTAGATAGTAATTTGAGAGAATGGGAATTGCCATATACAATTGGTGAAAACCTACCTACTGATGATGAATTGATAGAAAAAAATAAGTTTATAAAAAAAACATTCAAATTATTAGAAGCTTCAGGTCAACGTCATTCTGGAGGTTTTTATTTCATCAATGAGCAAGCTTGGTATTGGACCTCAGAAGTTTCTGCTGATCCCAGTTATAATGTTATATTTAATATGTATAGCGATGGTGAAGTTAGATTTTCTGAAATTAATTGTAAAGAGTGTTTTTATTCTATTCGATTGGTGAAGAATAAATAATGTATAATTAAATGCCCTTCCCAAAGCCCCATAAGTAATGTGAAACAAATATCCAACAGAACCTGAGAAATGGGCGGGTTTTGTGTTGGTGAGGTAATTTTTACAATGCAATACAATATAATGAATAGGTTATTAATAATTATACAATTAGGATTTGTTACCTTTAATTTATCAGCCCAAACATGGGATGCAAAACTGGAGGAATACAAAAAAAATATTGACAGTAAAAACTACAAAGATGCTTATCATGTGACGAATGAATTAATTCAAATTAGTCTGAATGAAAAGGACAGCTCATTGATTTATAAATCACTAATTTTAAAAGTTAATCTTGAAATTGAAATAGATACGATTGCTTTAACCAATGTAGAAGAAGATTTAAAGAAAGCGTTTAATTATTGTGACGGCAAATCGAAAGCACAATGCTTTGAACTTTATAACATAAAAGCCCGACTATGTTTCTTTAATCAAAAATATTCTGAAGCAATTGATAATCAATTGATCTCTATCGATTGTTTTGCAAATGAATGGGGGATGAATAATCCAGGTTATTACACTATGCTTTACAACTTATTTTATGGTCATGATTTGAATCAATCTGGTAGGGACTTAGATTTTTATGCAGATCAAATGTGTAATTTGTTTATTTATAGCGATTCAATTGGAATTTCTGATTCTAAATACGAATTAGCTATGAAAATGGGAGATTATTATTCTAGCCAAGCGCAATACGAAAAAGCAAAAAATTTGTATTTGTTTGCCTCTAATCTCAAGCTAGAGGGCGGTCAATTTTTCCTTGTAAAATATCAATTAGCAGAGACCTTCATTCATTTAGAATCTTATAAAGATGCTTATTACGAGATTAGTCAACTTAGAAATAATTCAATGCTTCTTTCTAAGGAGCAGTTTTCTGCAGTTTTATATTTACAAGGTTTATTGGATTATTATCAAGGAAACTATACTTCATCAATTCAAAATTTTCAAGAGTCTATTAAATCAATTGAAAGTGATTCCATTGGTTTAGCTTCAACGTACTTTAATATAGCTCAAAGCTATCTTTATAATTATTTGGAAAATCCTGAAAGTTCTAATTTTTTAGAATTGTCTAAGTTAAATTTGAATCAAAGTATACTTAATAACAAAAACCAAAGCATAAATGATAAAGTTTTTTATGTTCCATTTCGAATTCAACTTCTATCATTATTCAAAGACTTTGACTCACAAACTTTAAAAAATGAGTTGAACAACTTAATTTATTCGGGAGAAGTTTCAAATTATCACCTTGCACATTTATATAAGGCAAAAGCTGATTTATTTCGATTCGAGCATAATTTTGATTCTTTGAATGTGAATCTGAGTAAAGCATTGCTTTATTATCGTAGCATTGGTAATATTGAATCAATCGAGTACTTGAATTCTCTTAACAGTTATGCAAAAGATTGCTATCAAGAAAGAGGTATTATTAAAATTGAAATTATAAATGAAAGCCATCAGATAATTACAAAACTAACTCAGGCTAATTTATATGTTTTATCAAAAAACGAAAGAGCGACCTATGTCAAACGACTTAACTTACAAATTAATAATTTGACCGATTTATGCGTTTCTATTAAAAATGAATTATTGAATGAGATTTCCCTGAATTTACAAATTGTTTCCAAATCCCTCCTTCTAGAAACTTCTCGCGAATTTGATCAGGCCATATTACATTCTTCCGATGAAGAAATGAAGAGTCAGTTTTCGGAGATGAAACAGTTACGAAAGCTTTGTATTAATTTACAAACCGATGAATCTAAA
>CAXNGM010000039.1:0-10829 GCA_964201695.1 Bacteroidia bacterium
GAATAGTATTTTCAATAAAATGAACCTTTTGTGGGTTTGGCATGTTCGTTTAAATTACATTTGTTTTATAAATGCACATTGCATCTAATCATCAAAATCAAGTCATTTGAAAAAAGTAGTTTTCAATAACAAGAACAATTCCTTCTCCGAAACACTCAACGCAGAAGTGAAACAGTACTTCGCAACCAATAATATTAAGCAAACTGGCGATTGGCGTTTGTATCTTAAATCATTCGTTCTTATTCCTCTAGCGCTTGCTTGCTACATTTCTTTGTTAACGATTGCAATGCCTGCTGTTTTATCACTTTTTATATGCGGTATTCTTGGTTTGTGCATCGCTTCCATTGGGTTTAATGTTATGCATGATGCAAACCATGGTAGTTATTCTGAAAGTAAACGCATCAATTACATCATGGGTCTCACCATGAACGCGCTCGGAGCCAATGCCTTTATTTGGAAAATCAAACACAATATCGTTCATCATACCTACACCAATATTGACGGACTCGATGATGATATTGCCAAATCACCCGTCTTAAGACATTGTTATTCCCAAGCATACAAGCCCGTGCACAAGTACCAGCATTACTACATGTTCTTCTTTTACGGAATTTCACATATTCTTTGGGCGCTATACACCGATTTCGATAAGTATTTCAAACGCAGTATTCATACTACGTCCATTAATAATATACCAATTCAAGAGCATGTTATTTTTTGGTTTTCTAAAGCCATGTATGTAATTTTTTACTTCGCAATTCCCATTTTTCTTCTTGGATTTAGCAAGTTCATCGTTGGCTTTATGTTTATGAGCGTTGTCACAGGAATAACACTTTCGCTTGTTTTTCAATTGGCGCATGTAATCGAACTAACCGATTTTACCGACGCAACCCAAGATCTAGATGTTCGCATGACTATTGAAGATTCATGGGCTGTACATCAAATGCGTACGACCGCCAATTTTGCTACTAAAAACAAGATTGTAAATTGGTATGTTGGTGGATTGAATTTTCAAATCGAACATCATCTTTTTCCAAAAGTTAGTCATGTTCACTATCCGGCGTTAAGTCCAATTGTAGAGCGTGTAAGTAAGCAATTTGGTGTTCCTTATCACAACATTCCAAGTATGTTGACTGCCATTGGTAGTCACGTTCGTACCATGCGAAAGTTTGGTCAGGAAGAAAATCCTTCGCAAATTAATCAGGCTGTTGCAGCATAATTCGATTTTCAGAAATGGAGGTTCTATTTCTGCTAATTCTTTCCTCGATCTTTTTCTTGGTTCTTTATAGGATTAAGGAGAAAAGAATTCCAATTAAGTCTTTTTTCAAAGGGAAATATCAGGGATTTATACAGTATAATCCAATTCCAAATGAAATTGAATTGGACGAACTGATGCTTAAAAATTTTGCCTTTTATCATGTATTATCAGAATCGGATAGATTGCAATTCATAAGAAAACTGAATTCGTTGTTAAAATCTAAATGGTTCAAGGGCCGCAATGGATTTGAGGTAAGTAAAGAAATGATGCTTCTTGTAGCAGCCACAATGACTCAAATTTCATTAGGACTTCCTGACTTTACATTTCCAAAATTTGATCGGATTGTACTTTTCCCAAAACGCTTTTATTCTGAAATAATCCAACACGATTTAATAGGACTTACCATATTTAAAACGGGTGTTGTGTTAATTTCTTGGCCCGATTATCAGCAAGGATATTCCGAACCAACCGACAAGTTAAACCTCGGCTTGCATGAAATGGCGCATGCACTTTTTCTAGATTATTTTCATTTCAATAAAACGAGCAGTTTATATTCGAATTGGTTAACGGTAGCGAAACCAGTTTTAGATTCAATGAAAATTAATGGAGGACCACAATTTTTGAGGGACTATGCCAAATCGAATATTCATGAATTTTGGGCAGTTTGTGTTGAACATTTCTTTGAAGCCCCAATTCAATTTAAAGAAAATCTCCCCGAATTATATAATGCAATGTGCATAGTTTTGAACCAAGATATGGCAAGTCGTTTGTTGCAATTTTCGATTATAAAAAGTCGATTATAAGCAGTAATTTTACTAATAATCAATTTGATTCCTCATAACATACTAGTAACCATTTGTTTAAAAAGGGAAGTGTAGATTATAATATTGATTTGTTTTTATATTTTAGCCCTATTAAAAATTACACTTTTAGGTGTTTTAAAATTTAGACAAACATTGATAATCAAAAAATAGGATTTAATATCCCAATATAATTTCTCAATTATACTACAAAGCAGCCACCTAAACAAATGTTTATCAATGTTTGACAATTCAAGCTCATATTTACAAATTGGCTTTATTGCTAAATTTAATTTTAAAGGTAATAATTCATTTCCCAATAAAAAAACAACTCAATAATTTGACAATGAATAACTTTAACAAATTTTCATCAGGAATTATAATATTATTTATTATGATTTTCTCGTTAAGCAATTGTGGTCAAAATACTACCGCTACTCAAGACAAGAAAACAGTTGAAAAAGATACTTTAATTTCAAAAGACACAATTGCGATTGATAGTAATTTAACAAGATTGTCAAATTTGATGGCCGGTATGGATACATCATTAAACTACAAACATCAAAATTGGAGTTTAGATTCAATAAAATTATTTTCAAAAGAATCCTCGGCCAAGTATTTACCAATGCTAAATACTAGACTTGTTAAAATTAATGAGTGGAATAAGAAAAATTTAAAAGAATCTGGCGTTCCAGATACTTCTTTTGCATTTTATCCTTTTTCAGGTGGAGATTTCATTCATTTAAATTGGCTTTTACCCAATGCAAAAGAGTATTTAATGGTTGCCAGAGAAAATGTTGGTTCTATCCCAAATCTTATGGAAATGGATAACAAGGCTCTTATAAAATACTTAAAAGGGATTAATATTGTTTTGAGAGATATTTACAATAAAAGTTATTTTATCACAAAAAATATGATTACAGACATTAACAACGCTAATCATGTTAATGGTATGCTTCCTGTGATTTTGTGGGCCGCGGCAAAAACAAATCATGAAATAAAATCAGTTACATTTTTTGATATTGACTCAACAGGTAATACGATAACTCAAACTGACCATAAAAGTGATGGTGTTAGAATTGTATTGAAAGATAAATTAAAGAAACAAATAAAAACACTAACTTATCTTTCGGTTGATATATCGAATTCTGGATTTAAGACGAAACCAGGAGTTTTAACATATTTAGAAAAACATGTTCCAACCACTTCTAACTCGTTTGTGAAATCCGCCTCCTACTTACTTCACTACACAACATTCTCCGACATAAGAAACATTATTATTAAAAAAAGTAATAGTCTAATACAGGATGATACAGGAATACCTTACAAATACTTTGATAATAAAGTTTGGAATGTAAAGTTATTTGGAGAGTATGAAATGCCAGTAAGTGATTTCTCAACTAATCTATTCCAAAAGGATTTAAACTTAGCTTATTCTGATTCAACAATCTATGCTGGGAAACTTGGATTTTCACTAGGATATCATTGGGGTTCAGGCAATCAAAATCAAATGTTTAGCTTCAAAAAATGATGTCAGAAGTTAAGGATACCAAATATTCGCTTGGTTCTGCTACATCGATTGTTGTAGCTAATATGATTGGTACTGGTATATTTGTAAGCTTGGGCTATCAACTAATTGGCATTAAAGATTTAGCAACAATTATTATCTTATGGATTGTTGGTGGTATAATAGCATTGTGTGGAGCTTTTGCCTACAGTGAATTGGGCGCGTCTATGCCAAATTCGGGTGGAGAGTACCATTTTTTATCAAAAATATTCCATCCAAGTCTAGGTTTTATGTCTGGCTGGTTAAGTTCAACAATTGGCTTTTCTGCGCCCATAGCCCTAAACGCTATTTTATTTGCTTCATATTTCAGTCAAGTATTCCCAGTTAACAAGACGTTAGTTGCTGTCGTACTTATAATTTCAATAACATTTGTAAATTCTATAAACCGCTCAGCAAGTGGTCGATTTCAGAAAATATTTACTTTATTGAAAGTGGTAATTATTGTTGCTTTTATTATTGCAGGAATGGCCCTAGGAAATGAGCCCGTTTCATTTCTACCTGTTGCCGATACTCTTCCAAATATACTTAGTAGTAATTTTGTTATTGGATTGGTTTATGTTTCATTTGCTTATTCAGGGTGGAACGCATCTGCATATATCTCATCAGAAATTCACAAGCCCCATAGAAATGTACCCTTGTCAATAATTATCGGAACACTTATAGTCATGTTACTTTATGTTCTAATAAATATTGTATTCCTTAAAATAGCACCCATTGAAATGCTAATGGTTGATCCATTAAAAATGGAACAAAAGGAACTTGGTTTTATAACTGCTTCCATTCTTTTTGGAGATCGTATTGGGGCGCTTATGAGTCTTGTGATTTGCCTTTTCTTAGTTAGTTCTATATCAAGTATGGTTATTGCCGGTCCCCGTGTAATTCAATCAATCGCAAGTGATTATCCGATTATTGGTTTATTAGGGAGAAGGAACAATGAAAAAGTGCCGCGATTGAGTATGGTTATTCAAGCTATTATAGCTATAGCAATAGCTCTAACTGGATCTTTTGATACAGTTATAACATATACTACTTTCACTATGACCTTATTTTCTACTCTAACTGTCTTGGGTACTATTGTTTTACGAAAAACAGAACCCAATCTCAAAAGACCTTATCGTACATTTGGTTATCCCTTTACGCCAATAATTTTTATTCTAGCAAATTGTTGGTTTATGTATTATTTATTTTTAAACAAAATGGATGAGGCATTGATAGGATTAATAATTGTCTTATCTGGCTTACTATTGTTTTATATAGTGCCAAAGAAAAAATTAATAAACGCATCTCAAATTGAACTAACTAATAATAATTAGAAAAATTTACTCTGTTAAAATTCGAAAAGGAATTATATTATATTGTATCTCTTAAATTTAATTTTTAAATAAATTACTGATACAATGAAAAAGACGTTAATGTTATTAGTTATTTTATTGGTGATTACTTGCGTTCCTATTTTTGCCCAAAAAATCATATCGCTAGACAGCATTTTATTTTCAAATCCCACATTCAAAAAAGTATCTACTGACCCACAAAAGTATAATTTACAAATTATATTTTCTCAGGTAATAAAAGACTCCACAGGCAAAAAATCATTCATTACTCAAAGTTTTAACTTAAGTGACTCGCTTTATTTTTATCCAGCAAGCTTAGTCAAATTGCCCACGTCAATATTTGCTCTTGAGCTAATAAATGAATTGAAAAAAAATGGTGTTGATAAAAACACCCGTTTAATTATCGATAGTAGTTTTTCATGCCAAAAGAAGCTAATTCGGGATAATTCGACTAACGATTCCTTGGCTTCGATTGCATCCTTTATTGAAAAAGCACTAGTTGTTAGTGATAATGATGCATACAATAGATTATACGAATTCGTCGGGCCCCAATACTTTAGTAAAAGGTTTAATGAATTTGGAATGAGTAAGTCTGTTATAAGACATCGATTTGCTTCATGCGATCAACAAGAAAATCGATCAACCAATAAAATGTTGTTTCTAAGCAAGACAGGTGACACTCTTTTATCAAAAGAACAAGATTATTTCAAAGGAGTTTACTTAAAACCCATGAAAAACATGGTTGTAGAAAGTTTCCCGTTTTATTCAAAATCAAAAAGACCTAAAAAAACAAGTAAAGATTTTTCTTCAAGAAATTCTATGCCATTATTAGACATTCATTCTTTATTGATGGAACTTATTTATCCCGAAAGTCAGACGTTTAATTTTTCAATTAATGATGATGATCGAAAGTTCTTGATTTCTAATTTAGTAATTAATCCAGATGAAAGTAGTATTAAGTCAATCCAAATAAATAAAGAATATCATAATAATATGACTAATTACCTTATGATGGGCACCGATAGTAGTCAAACTAAAAAAGACTATAGTATTACTAATATTGTTGGCCTTGCTTATGGTTTTGCTTCTGATGTAGCCTATATTCACAATCAAAATAAGAGTATAGAATTTTTCTTAAGCGCAACTATATACACAAATTATGGAAATAAAATTGGCTATGATTACACGGGGATAAGTTTGCCATTTTTAAAGAGTTTGGGTCAAAGCATCTATGATGCACAAAGAGATTCAGAAATTCACTAACTCCATAAGATCCCGATTTGAATCCAGTATCATAAATATGTGATATAATCTTCAATATTTAAAGTATTGTTTGCCAAGTTCTGTTCTTATTATTATTACTTTTTTGCAATCATAAGGTTTTATAGTTTTAATAATCAATTATCCCATTAATTATAGGATAAGTCTAGTTCCTATTTTTAATAAGATAGATATAGTTAATATACTTTGTTTTATAAATTAATCATAAATTGACTAGATTTGATTTTCTTATTTGATTTCCAACTATTTATTTGATTCAATTGAAACAATCTAATTCTTTAAAACTCTAATCTAGAAATTAAATAATCTATGAATTTAAAATCTCATTATATGTTGTTAGCAAGCATGTTTTTATGTTTTTTTCATTTACAAAGTTGCTTAACTGATGATGGTAGCAATGCCAAAAGCTTAAAATCAAACTCAGCAGTTTCCAAGCAAGACTCAATAAAAATTAAAGTGAGAAAGTTGATTACAGAACTTACTCAGGATGATATAAGAAAAATTTCAACTAAGAATTCTTGTTACCTTCCATTATTATCCGATAGTACCTTTTATAATAAAAAATCTCAATTCGGATTTGACTATAATGCTTTATTTAACAAAGAACTTTCATCTACTCAATTGTATAGAAATCGTTTTATAGTTGGTGATTTTAATGTTTTGGATGATAGTTTACAGTCTAAAGGTTTCGAAGAAATAAATCCATTGTTACACGAAATGGTTGATTTTAAGGGTATTGATAAAAAAATTATTGATCTCTTAGAAATTAATTTGCAAAACGATAAACAACGTGTTGAGCTATTAAATGAAATATCTCATATCAAGGATACTTTACAAAAGAGAAAATTGACGAACTTCATTGAAAAAGTTTGGAAGTATAAAACCCCTGCATTAAAGAGGAAATTTAATGTAAATAATTCAAAAGTTTATGCCGCGGGCCAGAAAATTTGTCTTTGTGAAGCTCAAAAAGACACATTAATAGAGGTTGCAAGATTTGCTATTTCTGGCAAAAATTATGATCCATTGCCTGAGGGGAGAGGTCTTGTACAATATCTTCCAACGGGGCCAAGAAGAGCATATTACGGCGACTTGTATCAGATAACCTCCAAAAATTGGGAGCGCGAGAGAAAATATGAATCAATTGATATTGATCATGACAAGGAGGTTGGCGGTGGAAACAATCAAATTACATTTTACAAAGGGAAGGTGGAATTACCTAATTTTTTATTAATGAAACCAGATGAGAAATATCCAAAAGCTGTTCGACAAAATGGAATACATGAAGTTGCTCTAAGGGAATTAGCGAGAGGAATGCTTGGCAGTTCAAATAGTATAGGATGCATTAGAGTATCTGCTTTTGCTTCAAAATTTATACGTTGGTGGGTTCCCCAAAGTGCTAATTTTTTCATCCTTTATCAATCCGACAAATATTACAAGGAAATAAAAGAACTTAATGCCGAGGATATGATTCCCTTTAAAACGTTAGAAGAGGGAAACAAATTCAGATTATGGGTAAATGACAATCTACCTGACGTTGCAAAAATGTTTGATCTTGATAAAACTGGAGACTTCAGAAATGGATACGTTCTTGATGTTTATAATATTTATGGCGATTTGTATGAAAAAAGTAAGAAATAAATATTCCTTTTGTTTTGTTTTATTTTTTGTTCTAGGGTTTTCCGTTTCTAAAGCTCAAAAAATAGATTACAATACTCCCTTATATTCAAATTATGAAAATAAATTGAATATGAAAGATTCATCTTTTTCGATCGAAGGGTTGAGAGATTTATTATCTCAATTAAAGTTTAATGAAATAAGGATCTCAATAAACAGGCATTGGGCATTTTTACCAAAATCAATTAAGGATAGCGTTTCTGATTTTTTGATTAACGAACACCCTACCTTTAAAAAATATTGGCAAACAGATGAGGTTTGGGGAAATGAAACTCACAATGTATTGCCTCTTGATACTGTTTTACATCTAACTATTGAAAAAGAAAAGTCGCATTTTTCTTGGTATGGAAATATTGCTTGGGGTTTCGTTTGGCGATGGGGTCGAATGCATAAAGGATTAGATTCTGATTTGAAAATGGGAGATACAGTTAGAGCATCCTTTAATGGAATTGTTCGGTATTCTTCTTTCAATGATGGAGGATACGGAAATGCTGTAGTGATTCGACATTTTTCTGGTATTGAAACGCTCTATGGTCACTTTAGTTCATTGATTGCCGAATCCGGCCAGTTTGTAATGGCTGGTGAGCCAATTGGCTTAGGTGGTTCCACAGGCCGTAGTACTGGCCCTCATCTTCACTTTGAAACTCGACTTTTTAGTTCACCGTTCGACCCCGAAAAAATATTTGATAAGAATTCAAATATGGTTTTGAAAGATTCTGTTATAAGGCTTTCTAAAAGTGATTTTTATTTCTCAGAAAATACGAATTACAAGCATATCAGTAAAGATGTTGATGAAACTCCAAGAAAAGGTAAAAATAAACTTAAGAAAAATAAGCAAAGGGGTAAAAAGATACATATTGTGAAATCAGGTGAATCCCTTTCTAGCATAGCAAGAAAGTATAATACTTCAGTTGCAAAATTGAAAAAAATTAATAAACTGAAAAACATAAATAAATTAGATGCTAATCAAAAATTAATAATTCGATAAATCAATTCAGTTCTAATTTATTAAAATGAAGTGATTTATCATTGCATCTTTAAATTTATTGACTTTATATCAATATCATTGAATAACATTTGTTGCAATTCTATTATCCTTCATATTAAATTTTATTTTTAAATAATAGAAATTTGTTTTGTTGAGTTAACTTCAATTTGTAATTGGATTAAAATGATTAGCAATTTTAATATTTCATGAAATACCTTATTGCCGGTCTCGGAAATCCCGGCTCCGAATACGAAAACACCCGACACAATATTGGATTTAGCGTGCTTGATTTTCTTGCTCAAAAAGAAGGAATTAATTCCGAACAATTCCGCCATGGCTCCTTAGCCCAATATAAATACAAGGGACGAACGATACTTTTACTCAAGCCCAATACATTTATGAATCTTAGTGGTAAAGCGGTTCAATATTGGCTGCAGCAAGAAAAAATCCCGTTCGAAAATCTACTCGTCATTACTGATGATTTGGCCCTGCCATTTGGAACAATCCGACTACGCGGAAAAGGATCGGATGGAGGTCATAACGGATTGAAGAACATTCAACTTATTACTAACCGAAGCGATTATGCACGTTTGCGTTTCGGAATAGGAAGCGAATTCAATAAAGGGAACCAAGTCAATTATGTGCTTGACCAATGGGATAAGGAAGAATCTCTGAAACTACCCGAACGAATCGAAAAATGCACCGATCTAATTCGAAGTTTCGCTACTATTGGATTATCCCATACCATGACCGCATTCAATAATAAATAATTATTTTGCCCGATACTTTATAACTTTCAACTTTAAAACTTTCCACTTTAATCATTATGAAAAAAATCGCTTTGTACGCATCAATCTTCACAATTCTAATTGGTCAAGGATTGAATGCTCAAGTTAGAACCAACAAAAAAGATTCTGAATATCAGTTTACTGTTTTAAAAGAAATTGGAAATACTGAAGTTAAGAATCAAGGTAATACTGGAACATGTTGGAGTTTCTCTTCACTTTCGTTTTTGGAATCTGAAATAGAACGCATGGGTAAAGGAAAAGTGAATTTGTCGGAAATGTTTATTGCCCGAAAAGCCTATGAAATGAAAGCCGATAAATATGTGCGTATGATGGGAAAAACTAATTTCAGTCAAGGTGGCGCCTTTCACGATGCATTCAATGTAATTCGAGAATACGGATTAATGCCAGATGCTTGGTATACAGGTTTTGCTTATGGACAAGATGAACATCAGCATAGCGAAATGGAAGAAGTAATGACCGGAATGCTAAATTCTATGTTGAAATTGAGAGAAGGGAAAATGAATCCAGGTTGGAAAAAAGCAATGAATGGGGTTTTGGATGCTTACTTGGGTTCACTTCCAACGGAATCGATAGTAGAAGGGAAAAAGATGACACCGAAAGCTTATGCTTCTTCACTTGGAATAAATGCCGATGACTATGTTGAAATCAGTTCTTTCACACATCATCCGTTTTACAAACCATTTGTTTTAGAAGTTCCCGACAATTGGGCTTGGAATATGGTGTATAATGTGCAGCTTGACGAAATGGAGCAAATAGTTGATAATGCTCTGAACAATGGTTATACTGTAGCTTGGGCTACGGATGTAAGCGAACCGGGCTTCTCACATAGAAATGGACTCGCAATTATTCCTAATGAAGATTGGAGTAATGTTACCAAAGAACAGAAAGATGCCGCTTTTAAAAAACCCGTAGCTCAGAAAGTAATTACTCAAGAAATTCGTCAGCAAGGCTTTGATGATCTTAGCACACAAGACGATCATGGAATGCACATCGTTGGAATGGCAAAAGATCAGAATGGAACAAAGTATTATATTGTAAAAAATTCTTGGGGCACTGATAACAACGATTGTGGAGGTTATTTCTATTGTTCGGCTTCCTATTTAAGAGCGAAAACAACCTGT